>URKO01000011.1 GCA_900548415.1 uncultured Porphyromonas sp. | reverse complement strand
GCTCCCAACAATATTACTCCTGCTCTCCTTAGGCTCCATGACAGCCTGCAGCAAGCAAGGAGATCAGGATCAGAAGTCCGAAGCGGACAAAGTGATCCCCGTAACCATCGCACAGGCTAAAGAGATGACCTTTATGCCGAGCGTTCGCTTCTCTGGTACAGCCGAAGCCTCCAAGAGTGCCAATCTAGGCACCGCGCTACCCGGCAAGGTAGAGCGCATACGCTACAGCAAGGGAAGCTTTGTACCCAAGGGGGCCGTCATCGTCGAGATGTCGGACGAGATGCTATTACAGGCACAGGTGGAGAACGAAGCGATCAAGCGCGACTTCGACCGTGTCACACGTCTGAGAGAGAAAGAGAGCATCAGCCAGATGGACTACGACCATGTCAAGGCTAAGTACGACGCCTCTGTCGCTAAGGTCGCGATGCTCAAGAAGAATACCTCCATCGTGGCACCCTTTAGCGGAGTCATCACGGAGATCATGATCAACGAGGGTGAGACCTACGCTTTCACCCCCAGTCTCAGCAGTGATCTCAAGCTCGAGAGCGGGATCGTCGAGCTGCGCCAGATCAATCCACTCAAAGCGACCATCGAGGTCAATGAGAAGGATCTGAGCTATATAGAGAAGGGGCAGCAAGCCACGATCATCTTCGACGCTTATCCCGATGAGCCCGCTATGGGTAAGATCTCTTACATCTCTCCTGTCCTCTCATCGATGACGCGTACCGCCTCTGTAGAGGTCAATATCCCGAACAGCAACAACCGGCTCAAGCCTGGCATGTACTGCAATGTCTCTATTGCCCTGCCCGAGCGCGAGGGACTATTTGTACCCCTTAATGCTATCTATCGTCTAGCGGGTACGGCTGAGGAGTTTGTCTTCAAGCTCAACGAAGATGGCACGACCGTGAGCCGCATCGCCGTGAAGCGTGGCGAGATCAAGGACGGTTGGGTTTACGTAGACAGCAATGAGGTCAAGAGTGGCGACACCATCATCGTAGATGGCAAGAACAAGCTCAGCGATGGCTCTAAGGTAAACGTGGTGAAGAAGTAAGCCTATGAAACTTCCTGAATTTGGTGTAAAACGGCCCATTGCGGCGGCGATGATCTTCGTCGCTATACTGGTCATCGGTGTCTTCTCGCTGACGAAGCTACCGCTAGACCTGATGCCGAATATGGAGTTCCCCTCCCTGACGGTCATCACGGTCTACCCGGGAGCCTCAGCGATAGAGGTCGAGGAGCAGGTCTCCAAACCACTGGAGGCGGTGCTCTCCTCGGCGGAGAATCTCGTCGAGATCAAGTCTATCTCTAAGGAGAACGTCTCCTTCATACAGCTCCGCTACGAGTGGGAGGAGGACATTACGGCTGCGGCAAACAATGCACGAGACCTCCTCGAGCTGGTCAAGTCCCGTATGCCGTCGCAAGCCTATACGCCGATTATCTACAAGATTAATGCCTCCATGATGCCTATCCTCGGCTACGCAGTCAATGCGGACGAGAACTACAACGGACTGGAGGATATCGTAGAGGATCAGATCGCCTCAGTGCTGAGGAAGGTCGACGGCGTCGGTACGGTCATCTATCTAGGACAGCCTCAGCGTGAGATACGAGTCGAGATAGACCCCACGAGGATGCAGGCCTATGGCATGTCGGTGGCGCAGCTGTCGATGATGCTCAAGGCAAACAACATCAACGTACCCTCGGGCTTTGTCACGGAGGGTGCCTACGACTTCTCCGTGCGTATGCCGGGCAAGTACGAGAGTGTCGAGGAGCTGGAGAATACGGTTATCAAGGCGGTCAATGGTAGGGTAGTACGTGTCAAAGATGTCGCTACCGTCCGAGATACCTTTAAGGAGACCGATGCCTCTGCCTTCAACCACGTGGGTAAGGGTATTGCCCTGCTCGTACAAAAGCAGTCTGGGGCCAATACGGTCGATGTGGTTAATTCGGTACGTGCTGAGATCTCCGAGATACAGAAGGATCTACCCTCAGATGTGCAGATCTTTGAGGTGATAGGATCGGATGAGTTGGTTACTTCTTCAATCAACAACCTCAGCTCGTCAATCTGGTACGCTCTGATCTTCGTTACCCTAGTGGTCTTGCTCTTCCTACGAGAGTGGAAGTCTAGTCTTATCGTATTCCTGACGATGCCTGTGTCGCTGATTTCGGCCTTTATCGTTATGAATCTGCTGGGCTACACGATTAATATCTTCTCACTCGTAGCACTCGTGATCGCTATCGGTATGGTGGTGGACAACGCCATCGTCGTACTCGAAAATATCACGCAGCACATCGAGCGAGGAGCCATGCCCAAGCAAGCGGCCATGTTTGGAGCCTCGGAGATGGGACTAGCTATTGCCGCCTCGACGCTGACCACGATTGTGGTGTTCCTCCCGCTCGTCTTCATGGGCGGTATCGTCGGTGTGATGTTTAAGCAGCTGGCCGTCCTGACGGTGACCTGTATGATTACCTCCCTCTTTACCGCACTAGCACTGACACCGATGCTCTCGAGCGTCTTGCTCAAGCCCGCTCCCCGCAATGGCGAAGGCAAGAAGCACGGCAAGCTCTACAACTGGAGTGAGCGTATGTTCCAGCGCATCGAGCGTGTCTACCATGACTTCCTCGGGTGGGCAGTCTTTCACAAGGGCATCACCCTCGTGTCGGCGCTAGTGATCTTTGTCCTAGTTCTCTTCTTAGGTAAGGCGGTCGGTACTGACTACATCCCCGACATCGATGCGGGCTCTATCTCCGTCCAGTTTGAGACGGAGCAGGGTACCTCACACAGGCTCACAGAGCAAGTCGGTAATCAAATAGTCCAGCTACTGCAGGAGCAAGTGCCAGAGGTTGCCGAGGGTGGTATCGCCAGCATCACGGGACAGACCGATGATGGTGTCTTGACTGCCGTAGGCTTTAAAGAGGGTAAGAACATCGGTACCATCTTCTGCCACCTCAAGCCTGTCGATGAGCGTAAGCGCAGCAGTCAGCAGATAGCAGACGATATACGTCCGCTGATTGAGGCAATCCCTGAGATTGAGAAGGTGACCGTCTCTGGTGGTAGTGCTATGGCGACAGCGCTGACGGGTAATAGAGCGCCGATAGAGTTTGTCATCTATGGCAAAGACATCGACCAGATGAATGAAGTTGCCTTTGAAATCGAGCGCAAAGCGAAGGAGCATCCTGAGTTTACCAATGTCGAGGCACTTGTCTCGGCGGGTAATCGTGAGGTACACATCCTCGTGGACAAGGACAAAGCCTCTCAGATGGCTCTCAACCCGGGCGTGATCGGCATACAGGTACGCGAGAACCTTTATGGAGCTAAGGCAGGTGCCTATACCGAAGATGGTACCGACTACGATATCCGCATACAGTATGCGCCTGACTATCGTAACTCAATCAGCAAGCTGCGCGAGATGCAGGTGACCAACCTCCTGGGGCAGCAGGTTCCGCTCATTGCCGTGGCTGATATTCAGGAGAAGGAGGGGCCCGTGCAGATAGAGCGACTCACCCAGCAGCGCTATGTCAAGGTCACAAGCAACCTCAACGGCGTCTCGCTCGGTGATGGTGCTAAGATTGCGGAGCAGATCATCGATGAGCTCGAGACACCACAAGGGGTGACCGTCTCACTAGGTGGTCAGGTAGAGGATCAGGGGGATACCTTCTCCTCGCTCACACTCATCTTTATCATCGGTCTGCTCCTAGTCTTTATGGTGATGGCTGCTCAGTTTGAGTCACTGCTCGATCCCTTTATCATCCTCTTTGCGATACCCTTTACCCTCGTAGGCGTTATCTTAGCCTTCCTCATTACTGGTACTACGCTCAGTGTCGTGACCTTCATTGGTCTCATCATGCTCGTCGGTATCGTGGTAAACAATGGTATCGTCCTGGTGGACTACAGCAATATGCTCGTGCGTCGTGGCTATACGATACGAGATGCGGTGATGGAGTCTGGTCGCTCACGCTTGCGTCCTGTCTTGATGACCTCTATGACCACCATACTCGGTATGCTACCGATGGCACTCAGTAGAGGTATGGGTAAGGAACTCTATGCACCGCTAGGCATCACCATCATAGGAGGTCTCCTGATCTCTATGCTCGTGACGCTCATCTTGGTGCCCACAGCCTATGCTGCTGTGCACCAGCGCAAGCTCAATAGAGAACGCAGAGTAACTAGATTGAGGAAACACATTAAGAATAACTAGTATGAGATTTATTTATATCACCTGCAATGTCAGTATGCAGGAGCAGATGGAGTCGCTCCTGCGGGAGCTGGAGATAAGCGTCTACCAAGTCATCCCGAAGGCACTTGCCGAGAGCAACTTCGACATCCCGCACAAGGATACCGCCGTCTGGCCAGGCTTCAACACCTGCCTGCTGGTGCAGGAGGCAGACGTCACTAAGAGTGATGCCCTCCTAGCACGTATCCGCGAGATGAATGCTCAGGCATACAACAACAGCGAGCTCATCGCTGCATACCTCTGGTCTATCGACTCCCACATAGCACCAGAGCCCATCACGCCCGTGCAGGAGCGTGACCCATTAAGTGGAGCGTAAGCTACATTTAGTATGTGATTGGAGAGGATGCGTCAGAGTCGCTTGTACTCTGGCGCATTCTTGGTATGACATGCCCGTCATACCGAAAGTAGGTTAGAAAACTTTTGTTTCCCGACCTACTCGATTTTATTTCAAAGCCGTAGCACCTCCACGTATGGTGCTGCAGTCTTTTCTATTTGTCGCCCTGCAGAAATGAGCTAACTATCAGTGCCACTTTCGGTGAAACTAAGTTTCATGGGTAAGAAACTGGAGTTTCATTCGGAGAAAACTTTATCGGACAGCAATAAAGTAGAAAGGAGCGACAACACGCCATGGCAAAATTGATGAGGCGAGGTGTGATGTCGCTCATTTTAGTACCTTTGCACCTATGAATGTGGATCTACAACAGGTGATGCAGCGCTTTGGTATCGTGGGACGCAATCCGAGCTTCCTACGAGCTATCGAGACGGCCGTACAGGTCGCCCCGACGGACCTATCTGTGCTGGTGACTGGCGAGAGCGGTGTCGGCAAGGAGTTCTTCCCTAAGATCATCCACGCTTACAGCCTCCGCAAGCATCAAGGCTATGTGGCGGTCAATTGTGGTGCGATCCCTGAGGGTACGATCGACTCTGAGCTCTTCGGGCACCGCAAGGGTTCCTTCACGGGTGCTATCTCTGACCGCAAGGGTTACTTTGAGGAGGCGGACGGGGGCACGATCTTCCTCGATGAGGTGGGGGAGCTGCCACTTGCCACGCAGGCTCGTCTGCTCCGTGTGCTCGAGTCGGGTGAGTTTATCCCCGTAGGTGCCAGCAAACCTCTCAAGACCGATGTGCGGGTGGTCGCTGCGACCAATGTCAATATACAGGAGGCGATCGCTCGTGGACGCTTTCGCGAAGACCTTTACTATCGTCTCAGCACGGTGCCTATCGTAGTGCCTCCGCTACGTAAGCGGCAGGAAGACATTGTGCTGCTCTTCAAGCTCTTTGCTTCGCTCAGTGCGGAGAAGAACCAGATCCCGATGCTCGAGATCACGCCCGAAGCGGAGAACCTGTTACGACGCTACCCTTGGCCGGGCAACATACGCGAGCTACGCAACTTGACAGACCGTATCAGCATTTTGGAGTATGACCGACATCTGACGGCTGAAGACCTTCGAGGCTATCTGCCTGAGAGGCCGCAGGAGCTGAGCACCTCGTTAGTCCCTGTGGAGCGTCAGTCGGATGAGCGTAGCTTTGCCAATGAGCGGGAGATACTTTACCAGGTGCTTTTTGACATGAAGCGAGACATCACCTCGCTCAAGCAGACCATCGCCACAATGCGTCAGGAGCCTCACTATGAGCCGATCCACACGACGCTCGTGCCTACCGAGATGGAGCCCATGCACACAGAGGCCGAGGCAGAGGAGGTGATCGACTCAGACTTAGAACCTCACCTAGAAACTCATCCAGAGCCTCACAAGCAGTTGGCAGAGACACCCGTAGAGGAGTCGCTCCTACCTGACAGACCGATGACTATCGATGAGGCTGAGCGCATACTGATCATGCGTGCCTTGGAGCGACATGGGGGCAATAAGACAGAAGCTGCTGAGGAGCTAAACATATCGCCACGAACGCTATACCGTAAACTGCGAAGCTATGGTGAGGAGTAAGCTACTATATGTAATAGGTGTCGTGATGCTCCTACTGATCGGGACGAGTTGCTCGATCAGCTATAAGTTCAACGGAGCCTCCATCGACTACACGCGTATCAAGACGGTGACGATCGAGGACTTTCCCAATCAGGCTCCGCTGGTCTATCCGCCTCTGTCGCAGATGTTTTCGGAGCGACTGAGAGATCAGTTCCGACGTAACACACGTCTTGAACCAGTTCAGACGAATGGGGACTTGGTTCTCGAGGGTGCCATCGTCGGGTACGAGCTCACGCCTATGGCTATGCAGGAGGATGCGCTCTCGGCGATGACACGCTTCACGATCACCGTGCGCGTTTCGTACACCAATATGGTGGAGGAGAAAAAGAGTTTCTCTGGGCGCACCTTTACCTCCTCGCAAGAGTTTGACAGCAACAACCTCTTCTCAGACATTCAGGAGGGGTTGGCTAATGAGCTGATCGACGATCTGGTCAAGCAGATCTTTAACGCCACTGTAGAGGACTGGTAGTGAAGACGATGACGCTAGATGAGCTGAATAGGCTGACGGCTCACCCTGAGGAGCTCAGCCGCCACACGCTCTCGCCACTGGCCGAGCTGGTGGAGACCTATCCCTATGCGCAGAGCATCGTGATGCTCTACCTACTCAATCTGTCGATCCTCGGTGACCTGCGCTACGAAGCGGAGCTGCAGCGTTGGGCTCCCCACCTACCTAGTCGCGAGAAGCTCTACCTGCTAGCTCGGTTGCACATGCCGCTAGCAGACTTGACGCCCGTGCTGGCTCACGACCCGTCAGACTCCTTTGCTCTCGTAGATCAATATCTGCGTAAGGTGGCCGAGCGCGAAGGCCCGCTCTCGAACGAGCTAGAGTACGACACGGCAGAAGCTCTCCCCACGGAGGAGCATACCCCAGACTACTTCTCACAAGCGGAGTACGAGTCGGCACCCTCAGATATGTCGCTCTCGGGGCTTCTCGCCACACCTTCACCAGAAAGTTCGTCAGCTGCCGACGCCGCTCCGCAGCCTATGGCACCGCCATCCGATGATGCGGAGCCGAGTGATACGCTTTTTACCGAAACACTAGCCTCCATCTACATCAAACAGGGGCATTATGAGCGAGCAAAACGAATTATTGAGGGGCTAAGCTTGAAATTTCCAGAAAAAATTAGTTACTTTGCAGTTCAATTGAACTTTCTCGAGAAGCTAATCGACAATGCTTCTCACTCATAAATACGCATTCATAGACTAGTAGACATGCAAATCTTTCTAAGTATCCTGATCCTCATCGTGGCCATCCTGCTGATCCTTATCGTCATCGTCCAGAACTCTAAGGGCGGTGGTCTAGCAGCAGGCTTCGGCGAGAGCAATAAGTACATGGGGGTACGCAAGACGACGGACTTCCTCGAGAAGGCCACATGGACGCTCGCAGGAGCTTTGGTCGTGCTCAGCATTGCCAGCTCATTCTTTGTGAAGCCTCAAGTACAGGCTAAGCAGAGCGAGAGCTTTATCGAGCAGTCTCAGCAGAGTGCTCCTCTGCTACCTCAGCAACCTGAGGCTACGTTACCACTACCCGCTGCTCCCGCTACTCCCGCTGCTGAGGCTCCAGCCCCAGCACCTGAAGCACAGCCTGAGGCTCAGCAGCCTGCCGAGTAAAGCCTGAAGAGGGCTTAGCCAGCTAGGTAGCTCGTCAGATATTGATGAGGGGAGGACTCACGCTTGTGTGGGTTCTTCCCTTGGTTGTGCCTATAAATGCAGAAGAAACTGTACCTTTGTAGCATAGCTTGTCACTAAGCGTGACAAGCTCCTCACACGTAATAACTCAAAGAAGTAGGTAATGCTTACCATCAAACAAATATTGGATGACCCACAGGGAGTCATCGAGCGGCTCGCCGTCAAGCACTTTCCCGCAGAAGAGCCCATAGCAGCTATCATCGCTCAGGACAAGCTGAGACGCGATGCACAGCACAAGAAGGACGACAGCCTGGCTCAGCAAAAAGTCCTCTCACGCTCTATCGGTGAGAAGATGAAAGCGGGTGCCCGCGAGGAGGCTGAGCAGCTCAAAGCTGAGGTGCAAGCACTCAAAGAGATCTCTAAACAGGCTGAGGAGACCATGCGACAGGCCGAGGAGACGATGCGACAGCTCCTACTCTCCGTACCTAATCTGCCGCATCCCGACGTGCCACACGGCACTTCTGCTGAGGACAACCTCTGCGTCGCTACGGGTGGTAAGATGCCGACACTAGCTGACGATGCTAAGCTACCACACTGGGAGCTGGCTAAGCAGTACGACCTTATAGACTTCGAGCTGGGAGTCAAGATCACGGGCGCAGGCTTCCCCGTATATAAGGGTAAGGGAGCAAGACTACAGCGCGCTTTGATCAACTTCTTCCTCGACAGAGCTACGGCAGCTGGCTTTCAAGAGGTCGAGCCTCCTATTATGGTCAACGAGGACTCCGGTATCGGCACTGGTCAGCTCCCTGACAAGGAGGGGCAGATGTACCACGTGCAACTGGACAACCTCTACCTCATACCGACAGCTGAGGTGCCTGTGACCAATATCTTCCGTGATGTCATCCTAGAGGCGGACCAGTTACCTATCTGTTGCACTGCCTATACGCCCTGCTTCCGTCGTGAGGCGGGCTCGTATGGCAAGGACGTACGCGGGCTCAACCGCCTGCATCAGTTTGACAAGGTAGAGATCGTCTCCATCGACCGTCCCGACCACTCGTGGCAGCAGCTCGACAAGATGATTGCACACGTCAAGAGCCTCGTTGAGGAGCTTGAGCTCCCTTATCGTATCCTCCGCCTCTGTGGTGGAGACCTAAGCTTTACGAGTGCTATGACTTACGACTTTGAGGTCTTTTCAGCTGCTCAGGAGCGTTGGCTCGAGGTGAGCTCCGTCTCTAACTTCGAGAGCTATCAGGCCAACCGTCTGATGTGTCGCTACCGTGACCCTGAGGAGGGGATTACCCTTTGTCATACGCTCAATGGTAGTGCCCTCGCTCTGCCACGCATTGTCGCTGCCCTACTAGAGAACAATCAGACCCCCGAGGGCATTATCATTCCCAAGGCTCTGAGACCCTACACTGGCTTTGACAAGATAGACTAAGCAATCGTCACAACCCACACCGCTATGGCTAAGAAAGGCAAGCAATCCGCCCGAGCGATCAACATACGCAACAAGCGCGCTACCTATGACTATGAGCTCCTCGACCAGTACACCGCAGGCATCGTGCTGGTTGGTAGTGAGATCAAGTCTATACGTGCGGGCAAAGCGGCTCTTGTGGATAGCTACTGCTACTTCTCGCATGGTGAGCTGTGGATCAAGAATATGTATATAGCGGAGTACAGCTACGCTTCCTACAACAATCATGTGGAGCGACGGGAGCGCAAACTGCTACTCAACCGCAAGGAGCTGCGCAAGCTCGAAGAGGAGATGAAGAACCCTGGGCATACGATCATCCCCGTGCGTCTCTTCATTAACGAGCGGGGGTTCGCCAAGCTGGTCGTTGCACTAGCCCGAGGTAAGAAGCAGTATGACAAGCGCGCCGCTATACGAGATCGCGAGGACAAGCGACGCCTAGAGCGTGCTATGCGCTTCTGACCAGTCATAACGAATGCTCCTTGTAGGGACGCACGACTCGGACGCACCAATGTATGCGTCAGAGTCGTGCGTCCGTTGTATCAAAACGAAACCATATTCATTGTCGAACAGCAATACGAATAACAATTTGTAGGGGCGGACCTATGTGTCCGTCCGTCTTCGTTGGAACGCAATATGCCTTGTGGGCGGACACGCAGGTCCGCCCCTACACGAACTACATCAACACGACAAGTCCAACCATCAGACGCTGTAACCTTTGACACAACGGACGCACGACCGTGCGTCCCTACAAGTCGTTACTCGTGAGACTCGCGAAGTCTAGTCCAAGAGATTGGGCGAAGTCTAATTATTAGACGATGCAAAGGTAATAGAACAGACCAGCGAGCCTGCACTCAGCTACACTCAGCCTCACTCTGTAGCTTGCAAACGCTTCAACAGGTCCTAGCGTGGAGCGAACATAGTATGTAACTCCCGATCTACAAGCGAGGCAATGTCGTGTGAACACCTTTTTCTGTTAGTACGGGCAGGTAACCCAACGAGGGGACTCAGCCGCTTCTAGTAAGCGATTGAGTCCCCTCGTTGTATTGTTGCTAGCTATACTAGAGAGCTGTCGTCATCTAGTGAGCGAATGGGTTACCACGCCATGCCAAAGACGAGCTGAGGCATACCCATAGTGACAATGGTCGTGGTGTGATGATCTTTTGGTCCCACTTGTATCATACGAGAGCTGTAGACATAGCCTAAACCTACATAATAGTGTCCGATGCTCTTACGCACGTCTACCGAGATATTTGACCCGAAGCCGTGCTGCAGGCTGTTGAACGCATCGTAGTCGCCAAGTAGCGTAGCACTATCTTTCGTTTTGTCCCTAAAGAGCAGGGTATAGCCGATGGCGAGAGAACCCTGAGCACTCCAGCCTGAGCGACTGTCGCGCTGACTACTAAGGGCGATAGAGGGGCCTATGAATAGTTGGTTGAGCAGGCGTTCCTTATGAGGGATCAGGGGCTGTGTACTCTTGAGCTCCATCTGAGTATATGAGAGTTCTCCGCCCACCTTCCAGTGGTTGTTTAGCCAACCACTTACCTCCATAGCGGCATTAGCGACTATAGGCGATAGGATGTTATTGGTCGGGATGACAATGCCCGCACCACCTCGTACGGTGCAGTCTAGGATAGGTTTGTTTTGGGCATGAATTAGCGAGATGCTACAGAGGAAGGCTAGAATGAGTAGTCCAGACTTGGTCCATTTACTTGTTTCCATGCTAATACAGATTATGGTTTATAGTATGATAGTGGCTTACGTTTGGTCTTAAGCCAACACCCCTTTGATAACGCAGTTGGGTCTACGCCATTCTTTCGAGCACTGCTAGTCATAGGTGATCGGATCTTGAAGAGCAACATACAGCCTCCGTGCCCTCAATCAAGATGAAACGGAAGTGTGCATCCTTTCG
>URKO01000010.1 GCA_900548415.1 uncultured Porphyromonas sp. | reverse complement strand
GGGGATACAGCAGTTCTTCAACGTGACGGGACTCAAGCTTATCGACTGGGTCATCATCTTCGTCGGCTCCTCGCTCGTCCTCTGGGTGCGTGAACTGTGGCATCTCGTGACGAGTAGAGGTTAGAAGCTAGAGATTAGAGATTAGAAGTTAGAAGTTAGAGATTAGACCCTAGAGGCACTAGCACTCCGCACCTTCTTCTAATCTCTAACTTCTAACCTCTAACCTCTAATTTCGTATCTTTGCTTTGATAAAAGGAGTAGCTATGAAAAGGAGTCCCCTCAATGACATCATAATCCGTGGTTGCCGCGTCAACAACCTCAAAGGTATAGACCTCGACATACCACGTGGGGAGCTGGTCGTGATCACGGGTGTGAGCGGATCGGGCAAGAGTTCGCTCGCCTTCGACACGCTCTACGCTGAGGGGCAGCGTCGCTATGTGGATAGTCTCTCGTCGTACGCACGGCAGTTTCTCATGCGTATGAAGAAGCCTGAGTGCGACCAGATCAAGAACCTCCCGCCTGCCGTCGCTATCGAGCAGCGGGTGATCAGTCGCAACCCACGATCTACCGTAGGCACTTCGTCAGAGATCGACGACTACCTGCGTGTCTTGATGGCTCGTGTGGGCAAGCTCTACTCACCTATCAGTGGTGAGCTGGTCAAGCGTCACACCGTTGCCGATGTGGTCGAGGCGGCTCATCAGATTCCGACCGATAGCAAGCTTTACATCCTAGCGGATCTCTATCCGCCTGAGGGGCGACGTCTCATCGAGCATCTGATGCTCCTACAGGGACAGGGGTACAACCGTGTCCTCATTGACGATACCATCTATCGTATCGAGGATGTGAGCAATAAAGAGCTACGCGAGGCGAAGCAGGTGCAGTTGATCGTGGATCGTCTGACCGTCCGCACGGGCGACGATAGCTACGAGTCGCGCCTCGGGGACTCTATCGAGATAGCACTCTACGAGGGTCGGGAGACCTGCGCCCTGCGCTGGCAAGATAGCGAGGGTGCTTGGAGTAGCGAGGGCCGACGCAACTTTAGCGCACGCTTTGAGGCAGATGGGCGGACCTTTACGGAGCCTACGCCAGACCTCTTCAACTTCAACAGCCCTGCGGGTGCCTGCACCGTTTGCGGAGGCTTTGGCTCGATCCTTGGCATTGACCCCGAGCGGGTGATCCCCGACGACAGCCTCTCGCTCTACGAGGGGTGCGTGGATTGCTGGCGTGGGGCTAAGTCTTCCGAGTGGGCGAAAGCTTTCATGCACGAGGCGAAGCGCTTTGACTTCCCCATCCACACACCCTATGCTGAGCTAACGCAAGAGCAACGCGACCTGCTTTGGCACGGACATGAAGGCGGAGGCTGGGGCAAAGGAACGCTCTACGGCATCGACGACTACTTCGCCATGCTCCAGAAGGACATTTACAAGATCCAGAATCGTGTGCGACTGGCGCACTATCGGGGCAAAAGCGAGTGCTACGCCTGCCACGGCGGTAGACTCAAGGAGGATGCCCTGCTCTTTACCTATATGGGTAAGAACTTTCACCAGATCGGGCAAATGTCGATCCGTGAGGCATTGACCTTCTTTGCCCAAGAACTAGAGAACCCCGAGGAGGCTAAGATAGCGGAGCGTCCGCTCAAGGAGATCCGCAACCGACTCCGCACGCTAGATGGCGTGGGGCTCGGCTACCTGACCCTAGACCGACGCTCGAATACCCTCTCGGGCGGTGAGAGCCAGCGCATCAACCTAGCGACACGTCTGGGCAACAGCCTGGTTGGCTCGATGTACATACTAGATGAGCCGAGCATCGGACTGCACGACCGGGACACCGATCGGCTGATCGCCGTCATCAAGGAGCTACGTGATCAGGGCAACACGGTTATCGTCGTGGAGCATGACGAGTTGACCATACGTGCGGCCGACTACCTAATTGATATGGGGCTTGATGCGGGTCGTCTCGGTGGCGAGGTGATCTACCACGGCAAGCCGAGCGACATAACGTCCAAGACGCCAGGCTACACGGCGGCTTATCTGACGGGGCGCGAGGAGATACCCGTGCCAAAGCATCGACGCCCAGTGCAGCGCAAGCTGACGATGCACCGTGTGCATAAGAACAATCTGAAGGGCTTCGACGTGGACATCCCGCTCTTTAACATGACGGTGGTCACGGGCGTGAGCGGCTCGGGCAAGAGTACCCTCATCTCCGACCTCCTTGTGGAGGAGCTGCAACGCATCATCAATGCCCGTCCTCGAGAGACGCAGAGCCGTATGCTGACGGGCGACGTTGACCTCGTGGAGCAGGTTCTTTACGTGGATCAAAACAGCGTGGGGCGTAGCACACGCTCCAATCCGGTCACCTATATAGATGCCTTTACGCCGATCCGCGAACTGTACGCTGACCAACCTTTGGCAAAGCAGATGGGCTACAAACCTTACTTCTTCTCCTTTAATAAGGAGGGCGGTCGCTGCGAAGTGTGCAAGGGCGATGGCGTCGTCGAGGTGCCGATGCAGTTTATGACGGACATCACGCTGGTATGCGATGCGTGCGAGGGAAAACGCTTTCAGAAGAATATCCTCGAGGTAACTTACCACGGGGTCAACATTTACGACCTGCTGGAGATGACGGTGGACCAAGCAATTGAGTTCTTTACCAAGTACCCAGCCGACCAGACCACTTCGATCATTCGTCTCCTCGAGGGGTTGCAGCGTGTTGGCCTAGGCTACCTACAGCTAGGGCAAAACAGCTCGACGCTCTCGGGCGGTGAGAATCAGCGCCTCAAGCTCGCCTACTACCTCGGTCGTGACCACGAGCCGCACACGCTCTTTGTCTTCGATGAGCCGACCACGGGGCTACACTTTCACGATATATCTACGCTCCTAGCCGCTTTCCGAGACTTGATCGACCAGGGACACTCGGTGCTGATCATCGAACACAACATGGAGGTGATCAAAAGCGCCGACTACATCATCGACCTAGGGCCCGACGGGGGCGACAAGGGAGGACAGCTCGTGGTGGTTGGCACCCCCGAAGAGGTCGCCGCCTGCCCCGAATCAATCACGGGTCACTACCTCAAGGAGAAGCTCAAAACCCGCAAAGCGTAAGTGCGTATGGACAGCAAAAAGCTCTACTACTCCCATCGAGAGGTAGCCGACATGCTCGAGGAGGCACAGTCTACGGTGCGCTACTGGGTTAAGACCTTTGCCGTGCAGGTACGTCGCAGTAGCACGGGACGACTCAAGTATTCGCAAGATAATTTGCGCGAATTGCAGCTGATCCGTCACCTGCTACGAGAGTCCGACCTAACGATCGACGGTGCCAAGGCGACTCTCCGACACAACCCCCAAGAGGCGGAGCAACGTGCCGAGGCGATCGCCCAGCTCAAAGCGGTGCGCGACGAACTTGTCGAGTTACGCCAGCTCATCGAGCAGATCGAGCGTTACACCTCCGCCAGCGAAGTGCGTGACCGCCTCCGCCAAGAGGGACTACTCTAGCCCCCACTGCCGCAAATCTCACGTGTAGCGATTCGTACTGACGAACGATAATATCTAGTCGGAGGGTACCCGTGGTGTCACAGCGTTACATGTCCTGTAGGGACGCACGATCTGTGCGTCCGTGGTAGAACGAAAGTTGAAGCATCGTCTCGCTAGTTTGGGGACGGACGCCCTCCGACTAAACACTTCCGATCGTCCCTACAGCGGGTTACAAGGTTTAGGGGGTTGCCGAATTGAGGCGTATGCTTTTTTTTGGTACTTTTGGGGCTATAACGACCTAATAGACTATTTATCCCGTGGCTAAGAAAGAGATCGCCGAGACCCCGATGATGCGGCAGTACTTGCAGTTCAAAAAGAAGCATCCCGATGCTATCTTGCTCTTTCGTGTGGGCGACTTCTACGAGACCTTTTCCGACGATGCCATCGAGGCGTCTAAGATCCTCGGCATCACGCTTACCAAGCGTGCCAACGGAGCGGCGCAGCATGTCGAGCTGGCGGGCTTTCCCCACCATGCGCTCGACACTTACCTGCCTAAGCTGGTGCGGGCGGGCAAGCGGGTGGCTATCTGCGATCAGCTCGAAGATCCGAAGCTGACCAATAAGTTGGTCAAGCGGGGCATCACCGAGATCGTCACCCCGGGCGTGGTCACCACGGACAATGTCCTCCAGAGCAAGCAAAACAACTTCCTCGCAGCCGTTTACCCCGAAGCTAAAGGGGAGAACCGTTACGGCTTAGCACTGCTCGACCTCTCGACGGGAGAGTTTTACGCCACCGAATGCACCGATCAGGTACTCGCCAAGCTCATCTCCGGCTACAACCCCAAGGAGATCCTCATCGAGCGCAAACATCGTGACCATCTGCAGCGACTCCTCCAGCCCGAGGGGCATCTCTCGGACTACGACGACTGGATCTTCTCCGAGAGCAACAACCGTGAGCGTCTCTTGCAGCACTTCGGCACGCTCTCGCTCAAGGGCTTCGGCATCGACACCCTCCCGCTAGCGATCACCGCTGCGGGTGCCGTGCTGCACTACCTCGACATGACGAAGCACACCGAGATCGGCCACATTACTCGCATCGTGCGGATTGACGAGCAGCGACATGTGCGCATCGACGGCTTTACGGCTCACAGCCTGGAGCTAACCACCCCGATGAATGCGGGCGGTACCACGCTCCGCCAGATCCTCGATCAAACGGTCACCCCGATGGGTGCTCGTCTGCTGGATCAGTGGATAGCCTTCCCGCTAAAAGAGCTCCAAGCGATCCAACAGCGCCAAAACATTGTCGCAAACCTTGTGGACAATCCGCAGCTGCGCACCCAGCTCACCGACCAAATGAAGGAGATAGGCGACCTGCAGCGCCTCGTGGGGCGTGTCGCCATGGGACGCATCACCCCCCGCGAAGTGGTTCGCCTCGGACTCTCCATCGCCCTCATCGCCCCCATACGGCAGCTCGCTCTAGACGAAGGAGAGGAGACCCTCACGGCACTCTGCTCGCTACTCGATCCCTGCACGCAACTGTGCCAGCAGATCACCTTCCAATTGAACCCCGAGGCGCCGCAACAGATCGGCAAGGGAGAGACCATCGCCGAGGGCTTTTGCGAAGAGCTAGACCAGCTACGACGCTTGCTTAAGTCGGGCAAGCAATACCTCGACGACCTCCTCGCTCGTGAGATCGAGCACACCGGCATCGCCAGTCTCAAGATCGGCTTTAACAATGTCTTCGGCTACTACCTCGAGGTGCGCAACACCTACAAGGAGCAAGTGCCCGAAGAGTGGATTCGCAAGCAAACGCTCGTCAGTGCCGAGCGCTACATTACCCAAGAACTAAAGGAATACGAAGAGAAGATACTCGGTGCCGAAGATCGTATCCTAGCACTGGAGCAGGAGCTCTTTGCAAAGCTCATTGGGACACTCCAGCAGTTTGCCAACCAACTCCTACAAAATGCTCAGTTCTTAGCGCAGCTCGATGTCCTAGCCTCGCTGGCCGCTGTTGCCGAGGCGTATGACTACTGTCGCCCCACGCTCAACGATGGGTACGACCTAGAGATCGTTGACGGACGCCACCCAGTCATCGAGCGCACCCTCCCAGCGGGGCAACCTTACATTCCCAACGATGTGAAGCTCTCCCCCATCGACTGCCAAATCATGATCATCACAGGGCCTAACATGAGCGGTAAGAGTGCCCTGCTCCGCCAGACGGCACTCATCGTAATCATGGCGCAGATGGGAAGCTTCGTGCCTGCCACCTCAGCCACCATCGGCATCGTCGACTCGGTCTACACCCGTGTGGGTGCTTCGGACAATATCGCCGTGGGCGAGTCCACCTTTATGGTTGAGATGCAGGAAGCCGCCAGCATCCTTAACAACTTGACTCCTCGTAGCTTGATCCTCTTTGACGAACTGGGGCGTGGCACCAGTACCTTCGACGGGGTCTCCATAGCGTGGGCTATCGTCGAATACCTGCACAGCACGACGCAGGGACGCGCCAAGACGCTCTTCGCCACGCACTACCACGAGCTCAACGAGCTAGCCGACCACCTCGAGCGGGTGCAGTGCTACAACGTCTCGGCACGTGAGATCGACGGCGAGATGCTCTTCCTCCGCAAGCTGGTCCCAGGCGGCTCAGCGCACAGTTTCGGTATACAAGTGGCGAAGTTGGCCGGTATGCCCACCTGGATCGTGGCGCGAGCTGGCGAAGTGCTCCAGCACCTAGAGGCTTACCGCACCGAGAGCGACCAAGCCCCCGACTCAGCCACCCCCAGCACCTCCCAGAGCGGAGGCATGCAAATGTCTATCTTCCAGCTAGACGACCCAGTCCTCACGGCTGTCCGCACCAAGATCAACGAGCTAGACATCGACAACCTCACGCCCCTGGACGCCCTCAAGCAGCTCGACGCTCTCAAGCAGATGCTCAACAACTGACGAGTAGCAGCCCTCATACAAATAACCCTGTGTAGGAATACGCTTCTACACAGGGTTATTTGCTTGAAGCCTGTCGACAATGAGTTTTCCCTACAGCTTTCCAAAACCTTTCCAGCCTTGGAAACTGTTTTCCTACGTAGGAAATGAAAAGTTTCTCCGCTGGAACTAAAAAGTTCCAAGAGAGGAATTACTAGAATCACTAGTGCCACTAGAGCCACTAGCCCTCTAACTTCTAACCTCTGATCTCTAACTTCTAATCTCTAACTACTAGCTACTTTTTCGTATCTTTGAGGTGCCTATTACTCTGACACCTTACAGCGTATGTCTGACACCACAGCATTTACCCCCGAAGACCTCAGCTACCTCGCTGAGCGGGGCATCTCCGACAGCGAAGCGGAGCGACAGCTCAAGCTACTCGTCGATGGGACGCCCTACCTTGTTATCGTTGACTCGGCCAAGATCGAGCGAGGCATCGTGCGCCTAGCTACTGACGAGATGGTTCAGTACCTCGACCTGTGGCACGACTACCTGCAGAAGCCAGAGGCCGACGTCATCAAGTTCGTCCCGGCCTCGGGGGCAGCGAGTCGTATGTTTAAGGCTCTCTATGGGCTCCCCAAGGAGCAGCAGATCTCGCACGATGAGTTGACGCCCGACCAGCAGACGTTTGTGGATCATCTAGAGTCTTTTGCCTTCTATGAGAAGCTGAGCGAGACCTGCCTGCGCAACAATTGGCGCACCATGAGCAAGTTGGTCGAGAGCGAGCAGTACGGCACCATCATCGACAACCTCCTCGACACGCACGGCATGAGCTACGGCTCGCTACCTAAGGGAATGCTCCTCTTCCACGATTACCCCAATGGCACCAAGCGCACCCCTATCGAAGAGCACATGGTCGAGGGTGCACTCTATGCGCAAGACATACACGGACGTGTACGACTCCACTTCACCGTATCGCCAGAGCATCTAGAGGCTTTTCGCTCTCTCGTGGATAGACGCATCCAGAGCTTCGAGGATCTCTTCGGCTGTCGCTACCAAGTGACCTACAGTGTCCAGGAGTCTAGCACCGACACGATCGCTCTAGATATAGAGCGCGGCACCCCCTTCCGCCGTGCTGATGGCACGTTGCTCCTCCGCCCCGGTGGGCACGGCACGCTCATAGGCAATCTCGGACGTCTAGACGCTTCAGTCGTTTTCATCAAAAACATTGACAACGTCACGCCCGACCATCTGAAGAGCAATACGGTACTCTACAAAAAGCTCCTCGGCGGTATCCTCCTCGCAGTACGTGACCGCATCTTCGGCTATCTACAACAACTCAAGCGCGCGAAGGTGAGCAAGGCTCTGACGGAAGAGATCTTGACCTTTCTCGATGAGACGCTCTGCATACAGATCCCGCACGCCGAGTTACTCAGCGAGGAGGAGCTGATCCCTAAGCTGATGAGCAAGCTCAATCGCCCGATACGAGTCTGCGGTATGGTGCGTAACGAGGGCGAGCCTGGCGGTGGCCCCTACCTAGTGCGCGAAGCCGACGGCACCACCTCGCTGCAGATCCTAGAGAGCGTACAGGTGGACAAGAACAACCCCGAGGCACTTGAGATGATGCGCGAGGGAACCCACTTCAACCCGGTCGACCTCTGCTGCTACATACGAGACTACGAAGGCAACCCCTTTGACCTGCACAAGTATGTCAATCCGCAGACCGCATTCATCAGTGAGAAGAGCGTCGAGGGGCGTCCGCTCAAAGCGCTGGAGCATCCAGGACTTTGGAATGGAGCTATGCACGACTGGAACACGATCTTCGTCGAGGTGCCGAGCGATACCTTTACCCCTGTCAAGACGGTCCTAGACCTGCTCCGCCCGGAGCATCAGCCGCTAGCAGACTAGACCCAAACCTAGACCCAAACCCATAGATTCAAAGAATAAACAATCATATATATGCCAACAAACAATCCTACCAATCAGCGTATCGAGGCGCTCCGCCAAGCGATGCGCACGCATCATATAGATGCTTACATCATACCTAGTGGCGATGCTCATCTGAGCGAGTACACCCCCGAGCGGTGGAAGTCGCGCACCTGGATCAGTGGCTTCACTGGCTCTGCCGGCACAGCACTCGTGACGCTAGACAAAGCCTTCATGTGGACCGACTCACGCTACTACCTGCAGGCGACCAATGAGCTGCAAGGTAGCGAGATGACGCTACAACGTGGCGACGATCCAGACACCCCTACGATCCAGCAGTATCTTGCTGCCCACCTGAGCGAGGGAGCCGTCGTCGGGGTCGATGGTGCCTGCTACTCCATGGCCGAGTACGCACCGCTTGCCCAGTCGCTAGCAAACCATGGCATCAAGTTGGTCTCTCAGTATGACCTCATCGAAGAGGTGTGGAGCGACAGACCAGGCGTGCCAACCAATACGTTCTACCTACAGGATGTCAAGTTCTCAGGCGAGCGCACCCGTGACCGTCTGCAGCGTATCCGCGAGGCTTACCAGAGCTATGGTGCCGAGGCAGTCGCTATCACGATGGTCGATGAGCTCTGCTGGAGCTTTAACATCAGGGGCAACGACGTCTCTTACAATCCCGTGGGCATCGCTTTTGGTTTTATCGACAATAAGCAGGCTTATCTCTTTGCACTGCCCGAGAAGACGGTCCCCGAGCTACGCCAGATACTCAATGGCGAGGGTGTAGAGGTTCGCGATTACGACACCTTCTACGACTTCCTCAGCAAGCTGCCAGCTAACCTCAAGGTGATGGTCGATCCAAAGCGCACGACCGAGCGTGTCCGTGAGGAGCTGGGCAATCGTCCCGTTATCACAGGTGACTCGGTCATAACGCACCTCAAGTCGATCAAAAACGAGGCGGAGATAGCTGGCATCCACCGAGCTATGCACCGTGATGGTGTCGCCCTGACTCGCTTCTTCATCTGGCTCGAACAGGCTCTGAAAAAGGGCGAGTATGTCGACGAGTACACAGCCGGCGAGACGCTCCAGCAGTTCCGTGCGAAGCAGGAGTTTTACGTCAGCGACAGCTTTGGCGTCATCTGCGGCTACAAGGGACACGGTGCTATCGTGCACTACTCCGCTACGCCCGAGAGTGCCAACAAGCTTGAACCCGAAGGCATGCTCCTACTAGACAGCGGTGGACAGTACATCGACGGTACGACAGACATCACCCGTACGGTCGCTCTCGGCCCTGTCACCGACCAGCAGCGCACTGACTTCACGCTAGTCCTCAAGGGACACATAGCGATTGCTACGGCACGCTTTCCCAAGGGCACTCGCGGCAACCAGCTAGACATACTAGCTCGCAAGGCACTTTGGGATAGAGGTCTCTCCTACGGGCACGGCACAGGACATGGTGTTGGTGTATTTATGAATGTACACGAGGGTCCGCAAAACATCCGCACGGACAATAATCCGACGCCGATGCATCTGCACACTTTTACCAGCAATGAGCCTGGGCTCTATCGTGCGGACCAGTATGGTATCCGCATCGAGAGCTTGATCCTGACGGTCGAGAAGGAGCAGACCGAGTTCGGCACCTTCTACGGCTTTGAGACGATGACGCTCTGCTACCTAGACAATGCGCTCGTAGACAAGTCTCTCCTGACTGACAAGGAGATAGCTTGGTACAACGGCTATCAGGAGCATATCTATCAGGAGCTCTCTCCCCTACTCACCCCTGAGGAGGCTGAGTGGCTACGCAATAAGACCCTGCCCCTCTAATCGGTATGGCATACGAATATCCAGCAGGAAGCCTTATCCCCGTGCGGGGCTTTACGCCTCAGCTCGGGGAGGGCACCTTCGTCGCCGAGGGTGCACGCATCATCGGTGATGTAGTGATGGGCACAGGGTGCAGCGTATGGTTCAACGCAGTCTTACGTGGCGATGTCAATAGCATCCACATAGGCAATCACGTCAACATACAGGACGGCTGCACACTCCACACGCTCCACGGGCGCTCCGTATGCGAGATAGGCGACTACGCCTCACTAGGTCACAACGTGATCCTGCACGGTGCCAAGGTGGGTGCCTACGCGCTCATCGGCATGGGTGCCGTCGTCATGGACAACGCAGTGGTCGGTGAAGGCGCTATCGTAGCTGCTGGGGCGGTCGTCCTAGCCAATACGATCATCCCGCCCTACACGATGTACGCTGGCACGCCCGCTAAGTATATCAAGGATGTGCCTCCCGAGCAGAGCCAGT
Organism: uncultured Porphyromonas sp.; assembly: GCA_900548415.1. GTDB lineage: Bacteria > Bacteroidota > Bacteroidia > Bacteroidales > Porphyromonadaceae > Porphyromonas > Porphyromonas vaginalis. The sequence continues at coordinate 832 of URKO01000010.1, read as the reverse complement.
CGCTCAATAAGCGCACGGCACACGACTACGGCATGTATGCCGACTGGTTTATGAATCCTGAGAAATACTCTGAGGGTTCGCACGAATAGAATTTTATATCTCAACCTATACCCCATATTATGAAGTTTTTTATCGATACAGCCAATCTCGATGATATCCGCACAGCCGAAGCGCTCGGTGTCCTCGATGGCGTCACAACCAACCCCTCACTGATGGCTAAGGAAGGCATCGCTGGTGATGCAGCCTGCCGTGAGCACTACCTCAAGATCTGCAATATCGTAGACGGAGATGTCAGTGCCGAGGTGCTCAGCACCACCTACGAGCAGATGCTCCCCGAGGCACGCGAGCTAGCTGCCCTACACAAGAACATCGTGGTCAAGGTACCCTGTACCCAAGACGGTATCAAGACCATCTGCCAGCTCACCAAGGAGGGCATACGGACCAACTGTACGCTCATCTTTAACCTCGGTCAGGCTGTTCTAGCTGCTAAGGCGGGAGCTACCTATGTCTCGCCCTTTGTGGGTCGTCTCGACGACATCAGCTCGGACGGTGTCTCGCTCATCGCCGACATCGTAGAGACCTTCGAGACCTACGGCTTTAATACGCAAGTGCTCGCAGCTAGCATCCGCCACACGCAGCACATCATCGACTGCATGCGCGTCGGTGCTGACGTAGCCACCTGCCCGCTCAAGGCTATCCTCGGTCTGCTCAAGCACCCGCTCACCGATAGCGGTCTCGCAGCCTTCATCGCCGACCAAGAGCGCGTCGCCAAGCAAGGCAAGTAAACAGAGACTGTTGCAAAAGTCAACAGTCTCACAATCTTGCAAGCAAG
>URKO01000009.1 GCA_900548415.1 uncultured Porphyromonas sp. | reverse complement strand
CCAAAACGAGAAACTACAGAAGATGCCTCCAATATCGACAGAACAACTTAACTATCAAGGCGTTTACCCCTCACAAGAGGCCATTAAAGCGCAAATTCCTGACGATTTTCTGACCGACTCGGGACTTTGTACGGGATTTGAGCAAGCATTCCGCCGTTTGTTGGGTGTCGAGCGAACGATCCATCTGACCTCTTCGCCACAAGTAGCACTTACCGCTGCGCTGCGCATGTTGCAGTTGCGAGAGGGCGAGTCTCTTTTCGTGCCAGCTTACTGGCGCAAGGAGTACGTCGACTGTTTGCTCGCGATGCGGTTGCGTCCGATCTTTGTGGAGGTCACCTCCTTCAACATGGCGATGGATCCGCTCCTCCTCGGCAAGCATCTCGAGCGTATGACCAATGCGGGCACTCCCCTACCCCGCGCCATCATTGTGGCGCATGCTCACGGCATCCCCGCCAATATGGAGCTCCTCTGCTCCGTGGCGCAACGGTACAATATGACCATCATCGAGGACTGCTCGCAGGCGCTCGGGAGTTCTATCGATGAGCGAGCGTGTGGCACCTGGGGGCAGCTCTCTTTCTTCTCCTTCTCTACGGGCGAGATCATACAGGCTGGCATGGCCGGCGCACTTAGTTGGTCCGAAAACCGCAGTCTCTCCATCGATGCACCTTATCATAGCTGGAGTGCTCAGGAGAAGCTCTCGATCGAAGCTTGGTTACGCCCCTATCCGCTAGCCCCTCTGCAGGCGGCAGTCTTACTGCCTCAGCTAGCGCAACTCAAAGAGGTCATAGAGAAAAAGCGTCTCATGGCTAAGCTCTACCGCAAGTACCTCACGCAAGCCTTCGGCCTTCGCTATCTAAGCTGGCCAGATGACGCACCGCACAGCTATCGACCTAATTATAGTAGTCAGCCGATACATATCGAGCCCACGATGCTGCACTTCTCTCGTCACGAGCTCGGGCGGGCGCTGCAGGAGGAGCAATTCGTCCCGCTCCTACCGCCACTAGAGAGTCTCAGCGAGCTGCCCGCACTCCAGTCCTACAGCAGTGTAGTCAGTGGTGTAGCGCAGAGCATGGCACCCGATCTGCTCTACCTGCCCAACGATAGCACGCTGACAGGTGCCCGCACCTTAGAGGTTGTCGAGGTCATTCGTCAGCTCGTTTACAAGTACAATAGCTAATCATCTTACGATGTCCACCCCTTTAGAAAAAGAAATAAGCAGTCGTCGCACTTTTGCCGTCATAGCGCACCCAGATGCGGGTAAAACAACCCTCACTGAGAAGCTCCTCCTCTACGGAGGTGCCATCCACGTAGCTGGAGCCGTCAAGAGCAACAAGATCAAGAAGAGTGCTACTAGTGACTTTATGGAGATAGAGCGTCAGCGTGGTATCTCCGTGGCAACCAGCGTCATGGGCTTCAACTATAAGGACTACAAAGTCAACATCCTCGATACACCAGGTCACCAAGACTTCGCCGAAGACACCTACCGCACGCTCACCGCTGTGGATAGCGTCATCATCGTCATCGACCACGCTAAGGGTGTCGAGCAGCAGACGCGTCGCCTCATGGAGGTATGCCGTATGCGCCACACGCCCGTCATCGTCTTCATCAACAAGCTCGACCGCGAGGGACTAGACCCTTTCGACCTGCTTGACGAGGTAGAGCGGGAGCTCGGCGTCGTGACTACACCGATGGTTTGGCCCATAGGTATGGGCGACCGCTTCAAGGGCGTGTACAACATCTTCGACCACGAGCTCAACCTCTTTACGCCCAATAAGCAGCATGTCGTAGAGGACATCCACCATATCGAGAGCCTCGACTCGCCCGACCTCGTACAGCATATCGGCTCCGCCGCTGCCGAGCGACTCGCCGAGGAGGTCGAGATGGTCGAGGGCGTCTACCCCACGTTCGACCACGACGCTTATCTCGCTGGTGAGCAGGCTCCCGTCTTCTTCGGCTCGGCACTCAACACCTTTGGTGTGCGTGAGCTACTAGACACCTTCGTACGTATCGCACCCTCACCCCAGCCCGTACAGGCCGAGGAGAGAGAGGTAAGTCCTTACGAAGAGACCTTCACCGGCTTCGTCTTCAAGATCCACGCCAATATGGATCCCAACCACCGCAGCTGTATTGCCTTTGTCAAGGTTTGCTCAGGACGCTTCGAGCGCAACGCTTACTACCGTCACACACGCCTCGACAAGCAGGTGCGCTTCTCCTCCCCCACCGCCTTTATGGCCAATAAGAAAGAGGTCATCGATGACGCCTATGCTGGTGACATCGTAGGACTCCCCGACACGGGTCTATTTCGCATCGGAGACACCCTCACTTCAGGTGAAATGCTGCACTTCAAGGGGCTGCCAAGCTTTAGTCCTGAGTACTTCAAATATATCGAGAATGCCGACCCGATGAAGCAGAAGCAGCTCATCAAGGGTACTGACCAACTCATGGGCGAAGGCGTAGCACAGCTCTTTGTCAATCAGTTCAACGGCAGACGCATCATCGGTACCGTCGGTCAACTTCAGTTTGAGGTGATCCAGTATCGACTGCTCCACGAGTATGGCGCCGAGTGTCGCTGGGAGCCACTGCACCTCTACAAAGCATGCTGGATCGAGAGCGATGATGCCGAGGAGCTGGCCAACTTCAAGCGTCGCAAAGCTCAGTATATGGCTCTAGATAGTGCTGGTCGAGACGTCTACCTAGCGGAGAGTAGCTACATCCTGCAGATGGCACAGCAAGACTTCCCGCACATCCGCTTCCACTTCACCAGCGAGTTCTGACGCATCTCTGCTCGCAATTCGCTATCGAAAAAAAGGTCTCGTTCATAGACCAGTCAAAGATACTATCGCAGGCTACAGACTCATGTTGAGCTCGGCACTCTAGAGCTCCCGACATTAGTCTGTAGCCTGCAAACATTTCAGCGGGACCTATACTCCGCATATCTCACGAGCGACCCTTTGTAAGAACGGACAGACCGCAGCTATTACTCACCTTTAGGTATTGGAAACGAGGAGAATAGCTAGTACTTTTGCGTGTACATAAAGTTTTGTTTACAACACGCATGAGTACCTATCCTCATCATCGCTCTTGGCTGGGTCGCACGGTATATAGCCTCATATTAGTCGCACTATCATCGACCGTCTGCACGCTTGTCGCTCAGAGCAATCCTGGGCGACGCACCTACAGCGCTGTGGTGCTAGACGCTACGTCGCAGGAGCCACTCATCGGTGCCTCACTGTGGGTTGAGGAGCTACATCAAGGCGTAGCTACAGATGCTGATGGTGCCTTCACCTTGTCTCTACCAACCAAAGGGGAGTACCATATCAAGGTAAGCTATGTAGGTTACAAAGACTACACCCTCCGCTATAGTAGTAAGCGGGCGAACCAAGCTCCTCAGCGTATCCTCCTCTCAAGTGCTACGGCGGAGCTAAACACAGTTTTCGTTCACGGTAAGGGGCAGACACAGCGACTGCGTGAGATCCCCTCGTCCATCACCGTCATCGACACACGAGAGCTGCACGGCACGGTCTCCTCACTCAATGAGGTACTCAACCGCTCTATGGGGGTCAAGGTGACCAGCACGGGTGGCATCGGGAGCACTTCCCGTATGATCATACAGGGGCTAGACGGCAAGCGCATTGCTATCTTTGTCAATGGGGTACCTATCGGGAGCTCTGATCAAACTAGTCTTGATGCCTTTGCTGTTGACCAAATAGATCATGTAGAGGTATACAAGGGGATTATCCCCTCGTGGCTCGGTGGCGAGGGACTAGGTGGAGCAATCAATATAATCTTGCGTCACGAGGAACAACAAGACCATCTGACCGCCTCCTATGAGGTAGGCTCCTTCCATACGCACAAGGGGAGCTTGCGCGCCAATAAGTACTTGCCCGCTCTCGGACTGAACCTTTCCCTTGCTCTCCAAGGGCTTTACACGGACAATGACTATACCTTTGACTCCCCCTTTGAGCAAGGACTGGTGGTACGGCGAGATCATGACACCTATGCGAGCTATGGAGGCTCTCTGTCCCTATCCCTGCACAAGCCGTGGATAGACCATCTGTCGCTCTCGCTAGGTGCTGATCGCACCTATCAGGAGATACAGGGAGGTGTCCTCAATCTGCAAAACAACATCCAGCATGCCCACACCCACACGACGGGCCTACAGGGTGCTCTATCAGTCGCAAAGAGCATACTAGACGGCAAGCTCTATCTAAGCTCGACAAGTATCGTCGCATACCAGCTACTGAACCACGTGGACACCTCACACTACTGCTACGACTTCGCTGGGCGCACATTCCCCAGTGGCTCTGGTCAAGGCGAGATAGGTAGCATGCCCAATGACTCACATGACCAGCTCATCAACATACAGGAGCAGCTAAACCTGCGCTACCAGCTGTCGCCCGCTCATCGTCTCCTAGGCAATATCTCCTACCGCTTCGCTCGACGTGATCCCCACGATGAGCTAGCCAGCAAATATACCAAGCTCGCTGTGAGTGGCTACCCTGGGTATATACACTCTCTCATATCAGGTTTGACACACGAGTGGAAGCTATGGGACGAGCGCATTACCAATGAACTGGGTGTGAAGCATGTCTACTTCTACTCTGCAGTATCTCCCCTGGGCTTCACCATCTACGAGCAGGATGACGCTCCACTCACCAGCTCACGCTCCGTATGGGGCGGTAGCGAGGCTATCTCTATCAAGGCTCTCCCCAATCTCACGCTCAAAGGCTCTACGCAATACACCATGCGCACCCCTCGTGCCGAGGAGATCATCGGTGACGGTGTACTCATCTACCCCTCGCCTAAGCTAGCACCCGAGCGTAGCCTTAACTTCAACCTAGGCGTCAACTGGCTCTGCAACCCTGACGACTATCCCAACTGTCGCATCGATCTCAACGGATACTATATGAATGTGAGAGATATGATCAAGCTAGTCATGGAGAGCCTTATCATGAAGTACACAAACTTCGGTCAGGTGCGCATAGCAGGCGTAGAGGCGGAGCTCTATGCCAACCTCTTCCCTTGGCTGACCATTCGCACCAACATCACATATCAAGATGCACGTGACAAGATGAAGACAGCGATCGGTGGCGGTCAAAACTTCCACTACAACTATCGTGTACCCAACATGCCTTACCTCTTTGGCAATGCGGAGATCCGCCTACAGGGCGACCAGCTACTCCTCTCCGATGATCATGGCGAGGGCTTTATAGCGTGCGAGTACACGGCACCCTTTAGCTATGGGTGGGAGGCGAGCAAGGTGAGCCGACTACAGGTACCTCGCCGATGGAACTTCAACATGGGAGTGCAGTACACGCTCTTTCAGCATTACCACCTAGCTCTAGAGGTCAACAACCTCTTCAACACAAGGCAGTGGGCGGAGTATCAGTACCCACTCCCGACACGCTCGCTACGTGCCAAGCTCCAGGTTACATTCTAACTACTCAAGATGATTATAAACCTAATAAATAATAGAACGATGAAGCATCTTAGCTTACTAATCCTCACAGCCCTCTTAGGGCTAGTCACACTCAGCTCATGTCAAAAGGAGGAAAACACTCCGCAGACGCAGGGAGTCAAGTTTATCTACGCCTCACAGGTGGAGAATGCCTTCCAGCTCACGCCCCTAGCCGACCTCGCAGAGGGCGTGCAGACGTCATTTGACAATTCACAGACCCTCCCCGTGGGGCACCTCTTTCTAGAGAAGTACGGCGACTACATCTACGCCATGTCAGGCAGTATGTATGGCTTTGGTGGCGAGCAGACGCTACGCAAGTATCAGATGAAGGATGGTAAGCTACAGGAGGTTACGACACTCTCTTTCAAGGGCTCTCCCAACGTCCTTGAGGTCATCTTCGCCAGCGATACGAAGGCTTACGGCGTGACCTGCGCTAGCCGTGGTCAGCTCGTCATCTTTAACCCCTCCACCATGCAAGAGATGGGCGAGATAGACCTCTCTCCCTATGCTGCTACAGATCCCAAGGCTGAGGCTCCTGACAAAGATCCCGACGCTGGGACTGGTATCGTGCGAGATGGCAAGCTCTTCCTCTGTCTCAATCAGACAAAGTCCATGATGGAGCTATACGATGAGCCAGCCTCTGTGGCGGTCATTGATGTCGCCACGGACAAGGTCGAGAAGGTCATCAAGGACGCTCGCGTACAGAGCCTTGGTATGGTCGGACACACCAGTGCCATCCTCGACGAGGCAGGTAACATATACTTCTATTCAGGACCTCGCAGTGCCATGTTTGGCAAGCCTGAGGGTATCTTACGGATCAAAAAGGGCGAGACCGACTTTGACAAGGAGTACTACGTCTCCGTGACCAAAGCTGATGGCGCAGAGCACACCTCTTATGGTATGACGATGACCTACTACAAGGGCAAGGTCTACTTCTTTTTGGAGAAGCCTTCGCTCGTTGTTGATCCCAACGACAAGACCTTTACCAAAAACAAAGACTTCGTCCCCTATGAGCTAGACCTCAAGAGTGGCAAGGGCAAGATACTCCCACTGCCCGGATCTAGTGGCTGGAGTGCTAATGCCACCATCGCCTACAACGGCAAGATCTACTTCGGCATACACGCTAAAGACGGTCTGGGCTTCTACAGCTACGACCCAGCTACAGGGCAGGGCAGCAACAAGCCCGTAGTGACTACACCTGCTGGCATCTATAAAATCATAAAGCTCTAAACAAACTATGAATAGACAAACTCGCACGGCCCTCCTATGGGCTTTCATCCCGATGGGATACATCTTCCACACGCTCTGTGAGCTGATGCCACTCTTTGCTGGTCTCAGCGTAGCAACGGAGGAGATGACCACAGAGAAGCTCCCAGCCATGACAACTTTCACGGGATGGGCACTCTACCTAGTACCACTCGTTGGTCTGCTCTGTAGCTGCTACGGCAAGCAGCGCTGGAGCACTATCGTCAGTTTCGTACTCGCTTGTCTCACCCTACTGCTCAATGTAGGGCACCTCTGCACAGACCTCCTACCCCACTTCTCGTGGGCACAGGCAGCTATACTACCATTTGTCTGCGTCGTCGCCGTCCTACTCGTCATAGATCTTTGGAAAGAGCTACGCACGAGCAAGGCGCAATGAGCATAACGCTTTGACAGTTAGATAGAAGTTAGACAACAAAAACGAGTAGGTCGGGAAACGAAAGTTTTCTGACCTACTTTCGTATGCGCTTATATCTCCTAGAGGACGACGAGGCCGGCGAGGAGCAGCTGCAGCGTGAGGACGAGGAGGACAAAGAGCGGGAGCATGTAGCGCCACGTATGGCGTGAGAGCTGACTCGCCCAGGGGGTGATCGGTATGATGACCAGCGGTACGGCTAGTAGGAGCGTAGAGCGCATCGTCTCTGCCTGTACCAGTGCCAGCAGGAGGAAGAAGGTAGCCATCAGGAGTAGTGCTCTCTGTCGGTACCAAGTGACGACGTGAGAGCCTCCACGAATGCTTTCTAGGCCGATACGCGCCATAACGAGCGTCAGGGCTATAACGCCCCACCCTATCCACTCGAAGGGCGTAGCGGGGCTTAGAAGCGCCTCTACGCTGATCTGTAGCTGTGCGTAGAGGTCTAGCAGTGGCGTAGCACCTTGCCAGAGATAGAGCGTAGGCAGTACGAGCCAGAGTATTGCGACGAAGCCACAGAGATAGGCGAGGTAGGCGCGCAGCTGACGTACCTTCATCAAGGCGAGGAGCGACAAGCTCAGCGGTACGATCAGAAGCAACGGGGGGTAGAGTAGCACGGCAATGCCCATCATGAGTCCTGCGAGGGTGAGCACCTGACGCCGGTCAGGACGATTGTAGCAGAGCATCTGCAGGTATAGCGAGATGAGCAGCGCGGGGAGCGCCCAGACGGACCAGCTGAGCGTAAAGAATGTAGTGAGCGGTACCAAGAGCAATGCCTGCAGGAGCAGTAAGAGCGACCGCTGACGAGGCGTGATGAGGAGAAGCTGTATGGCTATGCGGTCTGATAGTACTAGGGTAGCTACGAGTGCTAGATCGTTTGCCACTAGAGGGACTAGAGCCATCGTCTTGTTTACTTGGAAGCTTATAGAATCACCTAGGTACCACTGTATAGCGGTACATAGTTGACACACGACTATCGAGACAAGGAGTGCCAGTGGTGCTGGGAGCGAACTTTTATAGCGTTGTATCATTTACTTATAGCGCTCAGCGATCAAACTATCTAGATAGCCATCTAGCTGCGACATATATTGGTCGAAAGTATAGGGCAGTAGCGACTGTCTGGTGATCCCACCACAGCGCTCCCCTATCAAGTCATAGAGATGCCGCAAGGCTCGTGCTATATCCTCTGTATCTAGCGGGTTCAGTCTGTAACCCTCCCGCTCAGAGCGAACGAGTGTGCAGGAGCCCGCTACCTCGCTCACCGCTACTGGGAGACCAAGGGCCAGTGCCTCGGCAACCGTAGCTCCAAAGAGTTCGTTTGTACTGGGCAGTATCAGCGCATCCCCAAGGCCGTAGTGCGCATAGAGGTCACTCCCCTGTTGCTTGCCGGCAAATGTGACACGCTCCTCTAGCTTGAGCATCGTAGCTTGCTGACGTAGCTCCGCATCCATCGGTCCATCGCCCACCATCAGCAGCTGGAGGTCTAGCCCTTCGTCGATAACTAGTCTGAAAGCCTCTAGGAGGCGTGGCAAGTTCTTTACCTTATCAAGCCGCCCCACGTAGAGGATTATCGCCCGCCCGTCAGGGAGAGCATAGCGGGAGCGTAGTGCTGTGGTCTGCGCCTCTGCTAGTGCGACCTGTCGCTGCAAGTATTGCTCATCTTGTACGATCGGTAGGTAGTGCCACTTCGATAGTTCTCCATGGTATAGATCTCGATAGCGATCCTTCACCTGCTCGTTGCATAGGATCACCCCATCGATGCGATCTAGCAGCCAGCGCTTAGACCAGTAGGAAGAGTCAGCGATAGTAGCCTCGGCCATGACCATATTGTCATCGCAGATAGAGACCAGCCGTGGTAGGGGACGTGCGGAGCGTCCACGCAGTAGGTAGAGCATCCCTGTCAGGAGATTGAACTCACTACAGAGGATCAGGTCATACGGCTTGCGCAAGATACGCAGAATCTCGGGACGCAGATTAGGTAAGAGACGCCCCCCAGGGGCTAATAGCTTATAGTCAAACTGTATGCGCTCCCCTTGCTGTGCTAAGTTAAAGTCTTGCTCTAGTGGCTGACCATACTCTAAGTATAGCTCTACATCGTACCGCTTGGCCAAGTGAGAGAAGAGGTCTATCCGATAGGGAGCCAGTGCTCTATGAATGATCAGTATGCGAGGCGTGTACTGCATTTCGTCAGCAGCTGCTTACCAGTTATCCCAGTCGAGGAGATCTGACGAGGGACTGTCTTGCTCCTCATCGTAGTCGAGTGGCTCATCATAGTCGAGTGGCTCATCATCCCACTCCTCTAGAGGTGCCTCCACGACTGGTGCCTGGAGGAATTGCTCTAGGTCCCGTCGCTCACGCTTGGTCGGTCTGCCAAGGCCCTGTGCACGATCCACATAGCCCGACATACGCTTCATCTCTAGCAGCTCGTACTGCTCAGGAGGCGTCACATTGAGGATATACTCAGGGACGAGCTTAGCACCCATACGATTGGCCGTGGTCTGCAACACCTTAAAGGATAGCGTCACCGGAGGCTTGCGCACCGATATGATGTCGCCCGCCATGACCATCTTAGCCGGTTTGGCAGTCACATCATTGATCGCTACCCTACCCTTGCGACAAGCATCCTGCGCTATGGAGCGCGTCTTGAAGATACGCACCGCCCAGAGGAAGCTATCGATCCGTACAGGTCTGCTCATGGCTTGACTAGTTAAAGCTATTCATCGTCCGCTCCACACCTATCAGGCAGAAGCTCTCGATCATCTCATCGGTACGCTCTAGGAGCCGCGGCATGTCAGCCAGCTCCCCCTCGGGAAACTGCGCCAGCACATACTCTATCTGCTTACCCCTCGGGTAGTCATGTCCTATGCCAAAGCGTAGTCGTGGATAGCGATCCGTGCCGAGTAGCTCGGTGATATGCTTCAAACCATTGTGCCCGCCTGCACTACCTCCCGGCTTCATACGAAGTGTGCCAAAGGGAAGTGCCAAGTCATCGAGACAGATGAGGATGTTTTCTATCGGCACCTTCAATTCCCGCATCCAGTAGCGCACGGCTGTGCCGCTCAGGTTCATATAGGTAGATGGTTTGAGGAGCGTCAGCTGGACATTCTTAATGCGTCCTGAGGCTATCTCCCCGTGGCGAGCCGTAGACCATGTCCATCCCTGCTTGTCAGCAAGATGGCTCACCATACGAAAGCCTATGTTGTGTCTCGTGCCACGATACTCCTCCGTAGGATTACCGAGCCCGACGATTAGGTATTGATTCATATTGCGATAGATGTCAATGAGCGCGAGACCGCATCGCTCAGTCTCACAGAGAGCCTATCTGCGCCACTGTATAGGACCACCTACAGATATCTCTGGTAGGAGGTTCTCTCGGTCTATATCTACGGGATCAAGCTTGTGGTTAGGAGCGATAGGTGAGAGCTTTGGCTCAGGTACCATCACAGAGCCCTCCTCGATCAAGTCATTCATCTCAGGCACACGCCCAGCGCTCAGATAGCGACTGGAGAAGTAGGCGCTGCGACTCAGTCGCTCGATGATGATACCACGGCTATTGGTACTATGCATCATGACCGGATCGCCATCGACGACATCGATGACCATCGCCACATGCCCCACACGCGCGCTGTTGCGATTACGCCCCTTGAAGAAGAGTAGATCTCCCGGTAAAATCTCCTCTCTCTTGATTTGCTTGACATAGTTTGCTTGCGTAGCGGATCCACGTGGCACAGTGATACCATATCGTGAGTATACGTATGATACGAAGCCCGAGCAGTCCATACGCCAGGGCAGATTACCTCTATATCCGTACGGCTTGCCTAGTAGCTCCTTGCCCGTATCGATCAGATCAGCGACCAGCTCTTCGTGTGCCGTTTGCGCTTTTGTATCTCCCACTACACGATGTATGGGGGGGCGCTTTAGTATAGGGCGCTTAGAAGTCATACCGCTGGGACTCTTGGCTGCACATTGACTCAGGAGCAATGCGAGCAGGAAGGTGCTTAGGAGCAGTCTGATAGATCTAGGTTTATAACTCATCCAGTATGTCGTTATAGCTATGGGTAGCTGTACATTTGGGGCAAAGGTACTAATTTCTCGCTGCAAAAACAAATGACCTACCCCGACACCATGCCGCGTACATGGCTATTACTCGCTAAGCTTAACTGCAAGTCAAAGAGCGCAGCACTACTTGTCTTACGCCTAGTGTCTATTGCGGCTACCTATAGGCGCATAGGAAGTATTTATCAAAAGAGCAACGTCTGCGCATATCTCTGGCCCAGGGAGTCCTCTACGACGAAGAGGTAGCTCTCTCCCTTTGTGAGGAAGTCTAGTCCAGCTGACGAGACTCCGTCTGCTATCGTCACTCTGCGGATGAGGGTTGCAGACATATCGTAGACAGAGATCACTTGAGGTGTCACTTCGCTCCATAAGAGCTTGTCGCCTTCGATCCAAAGCCTTGGCACACCCCTTTGCACCGCATCTATAGCTACAGGATAAGATACATAGTCGCAATCATTTCCATACTTTGCCTTGTAATTGAATGTGGAACTGCGGAAGCACCTCAACTTTTCATCCTTACTAT
>URKO01000008.1 GCA_900548415.1 uncultured Porphyromonas sp. | reverse complement strand
GGCGCAGATAGAGTTTGTGCAGGATCAGCTGACGGCACCAGTCGTCGACACGCTCCATCATGATAATCACTAACTTAACTATATAGCATAATGAATGTAGATGCTTTACTCCTCTGGTCTAGATTGCAATTTGCTCTGACCGCATGCTATCACTGGCTCTTTGTGCCGCTCACGCTCGGACTGGGTGTGATCATGTCGATAGCCGAGACTAAGTACTATCGCACCAATCGCCCCGAGTGGAAGCGTTGGGCTATGTTTTGGCAGAAGCTCTTTGGTATCAACTTTGCCATCGGCGTCGCCACGGGACTCATCCTCGAGTTTGAGTTCGGTACCAACTGGTCTAACTACAGCTGGCTCGTGGGTGATATCTTCGGAGCTCCGCTAGCTATCGAGGGTATCCTAGCCTTCTTTATGGAGGCGACCTTCATCGCAGTCATGTTCTTCGGGTGGAATAAGGTGAGCCGTGGCTTTCACCTAGCCTCTACCTGGCTAACCGTCATCGGTGCGACCATCTCGGCTGTCTGGATTCTTGTTGCCAATGCCTGGATGCAAGACCCTGTCGGTATGACCTTCAACCCCGCTACCGTACGTAGCGAGATGGCCGACTTCTGGGCTGTGGCATTCTCTAGCTCAGCGGTCAATAAGTTCTGGCATACGACTATCTCCTCTTGGGTGCTCGGCTCTGTCTTTGCGCTGGGTATCTGCGCCATCTACATCCTTCGTGGCAAGCACAAGGAGTTTGCACTGGCCAATAGTCGTATCATCGCTCCCTTCGGACTCGTCGCTGCCTTGCTCACGGTCTTCACGGGAGATACCTCTGGCTACAACGTGGCTCAGCGTCAGCCTATGAAACTCGCTGCTATGGAGGCTCTCTACGATGCTGGCGAAAGCACACCCGATGGTAAGACTGCTGACGGCAAGGGGCTAGGGCTCAGTGCTATCGGTCTGCTCGACTGTGACAAGCTCACACCACTCGCTGAGGAGCACCAAGATCCATTTGTCTTCAATATCAAGATGCCCTCGATGCTCTCATGGCTTGGCACCCGCTCTACCGATGGCTACGTGCCTGGCATCAACAACATCCTAGAGGGTGGTTACTACGATAAGGATGGCAACCAAGCACTCTCTGCCGATGAGCGTATGCGTCGTGGTAAGGTAGCTATCGAGGCACTCGCTGCTTATGGCGAAGCGCAGAAGGCTGGTGACGCTGCCGAGATGGAGCGTCAGAATGCGATTATACAGGAGAACTTCGACCACTTTGGCTATGGTTATGTCCAGGACAAGGCGGACCTCGTACCTAACGTACCGCTCATGTACTACGCCTTCCGTATCATGGTCGGCTGCGGCTTCCTCTTTATTCTTGTCCTCCTCCTCATCTGGATCTTGCAGCGTAAGAAGAGTGCTGAGGAGTTTGCACGTTATCGCTGGCTACACATCATCACGGTCATCTGCATCCCGCTAGCGTGGATCGCCAGTCAGGCCGGATGGGTCGTCGCCGAGATGGGTCGTCAGCCATGGGCTATCCAGGATATGCTCCCGCTGAATGCCGCTGTCTCTAAGCTCGCACCCGCCAATGTGATGACCACGTTCATCATCTTTGCCGTACTCTTTACGATCCTCCTCATCGCAGAGGTGAGCATCATGGTCAAGGCGATCAAGCATGGCCCTGAGTCTCATCTGAATGATGTAGAGCAGCTCTTTAGCAAGCGTGAGAGTAAGTAATCACTAACCCCATAGACACACTATCATAATGGACTACGCATTTCTACAGCAATACTGGTGGTTCCTAGTCTCACTGCTGGGTGCCCTGCTTGTCTTCCTGCTCTTCGTGCAGGGCGGACAGACCTTCATCTTTGCAGCTCGTCGTGACGAGCCGTTGCAGCGTATGATCGTCAATTCAACGGGTCGTAAATGGGAGTTTACCCTCACGACTCTAGTTACCTTCGGAGGTGCTTTCTTTGCCTCCTTCCCGCTCTTCTACTCGACTAGCTTCGGTGGAGCTTACTGGGTATGGATCTTGATCTGCTTGACCTTCGTCATACAGGCTGTCTCGTACGAGTATCAGTCTAAGCATGGCAACGTATGGGGCAAGAAGACCTTCCAGACCTTCCTCTTTATCAACGGTGTCTTGGCTCCGGTACTCCTAGGTGCTGCAGTCTCGACGCTCTTCACGGGCGGTAACTTCATCGTGGACAAGAGTGCTATCTACGACCTTGGAGCCTCGATGCAGACCATCTCTGTCTGGCAGCCCGATCCCCTCACAGGGCTACAGCTACACGGACTGGAGGCTATCTTCAACCCCTGGAATGTGGTACTCGGTGTGACGCTCCTCTTCCTGGCACGCACCACGGCGCTCCTATACTTCATCAACAATATCGAGGATGAGGTCGCCTACGAGCGTGCTCGCAAGAGCCTGCTACCCAATGCGGCTATCTTCGTTGTCCTCTTCGTCGCTTATGTGGTCTTCCTCATGGTAACCAAGGGATACGATGTAGACCCCAGCACAGGAGCTGTCAGCCTCGTACAGTACAAGTACCTGCACAACTTCCTCGCTATGCCCGTAATCCTCGTCCTCTTCCTCGTGGGCGTGGTACTGGTTCTAGCAGGCGTAATCCTCACGCTGGTCAAGAAAGGCTTCCGCAAGGGCATCTGGCTCGAAGGTGTCGGTGTCGTCCTCGCTGTCCTGGGTCTGCTCCTCATCCTCGGGTACAACAATACCGCTTACTACCCCTCGATAGCAGATATCAATAGTTCGCTGACGATCCAAAACAGTAGCTCCAGCCCCTACACGCTGAAGGCTATGAGCATCGTCTCGCTATTGATCCCGTTTGTCCTCGCCTACATCTTCTACGCATGGCGTGCCATAGACCGCAAGAAGATCACCCGTCACGAGATGGGTCAAGACGAGGAGATCAAGTACTAGTCACGGTGACTGATCCCGCTCAGTAGGGTCAGCAAACGAACCTTAATAAAGGGGGCGGCACTTAGACCAAGGAGTCTAGGTGTCGCCCCCTTTGCTTTGCGAGCAAATCTCACGTTGTGTGACTGTTGACTTTTGCAACAGTCTCGTTGTACTACAGCGATACGTGTAGTCCCTACGGAGGACGGGGTTACATCGTTTGATGATTCGTCGGACCTCTTGCGAGGTCCTTCTGTGTGCGCCTGTCTATTATGCTGCTGGTATTACAGCGTTTGATGCGTAGAATTGTCGTGCTGACGTAGCTTGTGTAGGGGCGGACCTGCGTGTCCGCCCGCAGAATAGACTGCGCTCAGGTGAGGACGGGCGGACACACAGGTCCGCCCCTACGACTCGATACTAGCCGTGACCGAGTCCTGTAGGGACGCACTCCCGCTTGATCTAAAGGTTCTCGCCAACAACCAACAGCCGTTACCTAAACGTTAGCCTCTAATATTATTGTACCTTTGTGGCTAGCTATAATTACGACAAACTAGATGGGTATAGATACGGTAGCACTCATGAGTACTCTGATGCGGATCGGGCAGTTGCTCCTAGCGTTGAGTCTCTTGGTCTTTATACATGAGCTAGGGCACTTCCTCTTCGCGCGACTCTTTGGCGTGCGGGTGGATAAGTTTTATCTCTTCTTTGATGTCAAGGGGAAGGCTCTCTGGCGTTATCGTCCTAAGGGTAGCGAGACGGAGTACGGTATCGGCTGGCTCCCCCTTGGGGGCTACTGCAAGATTCACGGCATGATCGACGAGAGCCTCGACACGAAGCAGGTCAAGGAGCCGATGCGTGGCGATGAATTTCGCAGTAAGCCGGCATGGCAACGCTTTTTCATCCTGATCGGTGGGGTGCTCTTTAACTTTGTCCTAGCGCTCCTGATCTATGCGGGCATATCGTACCACTGGGGCGATGTGGAGATGTCTTCACGGTCGGTCACAGCGGGAATGGTCTTCAGTCCAGCGGCTCAGGAGGTAGGCTTCCACGATGGAGACATTATATGGTCTATCGACGGCCAGGAGCGGGATGTGCTGCGTACTGACTTCATGCGTGCGGTGATCGAGGCGAAGGTGGTGACCGTGCAGCGCGATGGTCAGCTGATCGATATAACGATCCCAGACGATATGATGCAGCGTATCTTGCGGGGCAACGAGGGGCTGATGACGATGCAGGTACCCTTTATCGCAGATAGTATCGTGCCAGGCAGTGCGGCTGCCGAGGCGGGGGTGCTGCGTGGCGACAAACTGCTCGCGCTGGATAGCATCCCGATGCCTCACCTGCCGAGTGGGCGTCGCTACTTCTACACCCATGCGGGCGAGTGGATTAGCTCTGAGTGGCTTCGTGGTGCTGATACGGTGCAACTAGCGATACGTCCCGACACGACGGGCGTGATCGGGGTGATGCTCCGTCCGCTGCAAAGTATTTACGAGGTGCAGCAGGTGCACTACTCACTGCCGCAGAGCTTTGTCGTGGGGTGGCACAAGGGTATCGGTACGCTCTCGGGCTATGCGCAGGATATGAAGTATGTCTTCACCCCTGAAGGAGCCTCTTCATTAGGGGGCTTGGTCTCGATGGGTAAGCTTTTCCCCGCACAGTGGGACTGGTTCACCTTCTGGCAAATATGCGCTCTCCTCTCGATCATCTTTGCCTTTATGAATATCATCCCCATCCCAGGATTGGACGGGGGACATCTGCTCTTCGTCATTTGGGAGATGATCACCGGGCGCAAGGTAAAGGACGAAGTGCTGATACGAGCGCAGATGGTGGGGATGCTGCTCCTGATAGCACTGGTGATCTATGCCAATGGCAATGACCTCTTTAAGCTCTTCTGATACGATGCCTAGCGACATAACCTATCCCTCGGACTATCTAGACAAAGTAGGATACTACGACCTACTGGATTTGATTGCCTCGGAGTGTCACAGCTCTATGGGGCGGGAGATGGTGGGTGCACTGACTGCCTCGACGAGTCCGGACGCTATCCGCCACCGCCTGGAGCGTGTGCGGGAGATGAGACACTTGCTGAGCGTCACGATGGAGCTACCCACACGACGTGTCGCTGACCTGCGGGTTACGCTCGGCACGCTACGTGCTGAGGGTAGCTACTTGACGGAGGAGGAGCTGGCGCAGGTAGCTCAGGCGATCGTGAGCTATGAGGCGTGGTCGAGGCTCCTGACGAAAGTGCAGGACAATGGGACGGGCGACGTCTCACCGCTCTATCCCAGTCTGTCTCGCCTTGTGGTGGGCAGTGAAGGTCTGAAGGAGATAGCGCAAACGATCTTGCGCAAGCTGGACCCGCATGGACGACTGGTGGACAACGCTTCGCCACGTCTTGCTGAGCTACGCCTAGCCCTACAGCGTGAGGAGCGTGCCATAGCTAAGCTGATGCGAGGCCTGCTCACGGTAGCTCAGGCGGCTGGCTATGTCGAGGAGGATGCACAGGCGACGATGCGCTCGGGGCGTCCCGTCTTGCCGGTGACCGCTATGCACAAGCGTCAGATACCAGGTATCGTGCACGATGAGAGTGCTACGGGCAAGACATTATATATAGAGCCCCTCGAGGTGGTCGAGGCAAACAACCGCATCCGTGAACTGGAGAGCGAGGAGCATCGTGAGGTGATCGAGATCTTGCGTCAGCTTACGGCACCTATTCGGGAGCGTCGTGAGACGTTGTCCCAGCTTTACCTCTCTATGGGGCGCATTGATGCGGTCTGTGCGATAGCACGCTTTGCCGATGAGATGCACTGCTCCATCCCAGAGGTGCGCAGCAAGCCAACCATTCAGTGGTACCAGGCGGTCAACCCGATACTCCAGCACACCCTTAGCCAAGAGGGCAAGAGCGTCGTGCCACAAGACATCTTACTACGCTATCCCAACGAACGTATCCTCGTCATATCGGGGCCTAATGCTGGCGGTAAGTCGGTCTGTCTCAAGACGGTCGGACTCCTCCAGTACATGCTGCAGAGTGGCATCCCGATCCCCGTACATCCCGACTCGGTGGCGGGCGTCTTCAAGCATCTAGCGATAGAGATCGGCGACAACCAGTCTATGGAGGACGATCTGAGTACCTACTCCTCACATTTGAAGCACATGCGAGCGATGTCGGCCACTTGCGGAGCTAATAGTTTGCTTCTGATCGATGAGTTTGGAGCTGGCACGGAGCCAGAGCTGGGTGGAGCCATAGCGGAGGGGCTTTTGGCACTCTTTAATGAGCAGCGGGCGTGGGGCGTCATCACGACGCACTACCGCAACCTCAAGGAGTATGCGACCACGCACAAGGGCATCGTCAACGGTGCTATGCTCTACGATCAGAAGGAGATGAAACCGCTATACGAACTATCCATTGGTCAGCCGGGAAGCTCCTTTGCTCTTGAGATAGCACGTCAGCAAGGACTGCCGCGCAAGGTGCTGGAGTACGCCACCGAGCTGGTCGGCCAGGAGGTGATCCAGAGCGAGCGTTACGTGCAGGACATCGTACGTGATAAGCAGTACTGGCAGCGCAAGCGCACCGAGATAGAGCATCGTGAGCAGAAGCTTGAGCGTCTGCTTGCAGACTACGAGGCACGTCTGTCGAAGCTCAAGGCGCAGCGGCAGGATCTCCTAACGCAGGCACAGCAAGAGGCGGCCGATCTACTGGACCAGAGCCGTGCTCAGATCGAGCGCACGATCCGTGAGATCAAGGAGAGCCAAGCGGAGCGGCAGCAGACGAAGGAGGCTCGCCAAGCACTCAGTGCTTACAGCGAGCAGCTGGCGCAGGCTGAGACGATAGAGCAGTCGGGTAGTGTGGAGCGTGAGCTGGAGCGGCTCAAGCGTCGCAAGGAGCGTAAGGAGCGCAAGCGCAAGCAGGGTGCCACTCCAGAGCGTGATGCGCAAAGTTCATCGCCTGTCAAGCTTTCTGTGCCGAAGCCTCCTAAGGAGGGCGATGAGGTGCGGGTCACGACGATGAATGTGGTGGGTGTCCTCTCTGAGCTCTCGGCCAATAGTGCCACGGTGGTGGTCAATGGTCGCATACGTATCACCTGCAAGCCTAATGAGATCGTACGGCTCGGCAGTGAGCGTAAGGAGGAGCAGGCGCAGGCCACTGCGCAACCTACTCGCACAACCAATGTGGTGGAGCATCTGCATGAGCGTCGGCTGGACTTCTCCGACCGACTCGATGTGCGGGGTATGCGTGCCGCAGAGGCGATCCAAGCGGTACAATATTTCCTCGACGATGCGATCAGTCTGGGCTTCAACCGTGTGGAGATACTGCACGGCACGGGGACGGGTGCGCTACGGGTCTCTATCCGCGAACTGCTCGACCATTACCCCGGGGTGAGTCACTACCATGATGAAGATGTGCGGTTTGGCGGTGCAGGCATTACAATCGTTCATCTGCAGGGGTAGGGGATTTCTCTATTTAGCTCTCTTGCTCCTCCTTCCGCTACAGGGATGGGCGCAGACTGACTCACTCGATACGAGCGAACTGCCACTTGAGTGGCTTGTCGAGAGCTTGCCGAGTGATGATCTCACCGAGCTAGAGGAGGACGACTTGTTAGAGCTATTTCTACAAGAGCCAGAGAGGCAAGAGAGAAAGGAGCTACTTGACCTGAACCGTGCTACCCAGCAGGAGCTGCAGGGGCGTTTCCCCTTTCTCACCAGTTACCAGATCTATCAGCTCAGACGCTACCGTGATGAGCGCGGAGGCGAGCTGCAGTCGGTCTATGACCTCAAGTGGGTCACGGGGTGGGATCGTGAGACGATAGCTCGTGTAGCACCCTATGTGACGGTGCGCCCCTTCGCTGGGGAGCCTTACGCAAAGCCCGCTACACCCGTCACGGGTGAGGCTTACGTGGCGATGAGTTACCCCAAAGCTTCCGAAGCCGTCTCTGATGCGTGGTACGATCCGCTCAAGCTGCGCTCAGCTATATCGCTCAGACAGAAGGGGCAGTGGCAGGTGGCAGCGCAGCATCAGAGATACCCACAGGAGCTAGCGAAAGATGGCACCTGGCGTTACTTCGCTCTGTATGAGCCTCGCCTGGCTTACCTCGACAAGGTGGTACTTGGACACTTTAAGGTGGGGTGGGGTGCTGGTCTTCTCGCTGCTCGCTCCGTCTGGACGAGTGCTAGTGCGCTACCACAGCTCGCTCGTCCTAAGTCGATGCTCTCGCCTTCGCTCAGTGCGCTGCGTGAGCGTACCTTGCGGGGCATTGCGAGTGAGGGGCATTGGGGTGCGTGGCATTACTCCGCTTTTTATTCTTACAGTCGGCTCGATGGCTCGATTGATGAGCGACAAGGCTTGATCGAGGCTATCAGACCCAATATGCGCTACGACACGCCCGAGCGACGAGCCCAGCGTGCAGCTATCCCGATGCAGACGGTGGGGGCGCAGCTTGCTTACACGATGCCACGGGCTCTACTTTCGCTGCAGACGATCTATGCCGACTGGATGGGGTATGACTTAGCTTTTATGCCTGGTTACAAAGCTCTGGAGAGCGACACCCCGCTGCAGTCGCATTGGCTCACATCGCTTGCCTACCAGTGGCAGAGCCAGTCGCGTCGCTTGGAGCTGCAGGGCGAGCTAGCTACTGAGCGGCTAGAGCATCTAGGCTTCATACAGCACCTGCGCTACCACACGCCTCGGCAGCGAGACCTTGGCGTGACACTATATTATATGTCTCCACACTTTGCTTCCTATTATGGTCGCAGCGAAAGCCACTACGCCCGTCTGGGCAACGATATGGGGCTACGCCTCTATGGCACCACGCGCCTGCTAAAGCACTCCACCCTGCGTGCTATGCTGGAGCTATACGAAAGCCTCGAGCCGCGCTACCGCAAGCTAGAGCGCAGTCGTGGACTCCTAGCACGTCTCTACCTCACCACCCGCTACAACAATCAGCTCGAGCAACTCTGGTACGGGCAGCTGGGACGCTCCAATGAAGAAGCTCTACGCTGGCGTCTCAGCAGTACGCTACGTTATAGTCTAGAACCCCTCTCCCTGCAGCTTGTCGGCACCATCCAGCAGCGTCGCCTAGAGGGACAAGATGAAGCGCAGTGGGGTAGGTCGCTCACGGTTGTAGCGCGCTATCGTACGGGCGTACGCCGTCCTCTGAGCATCGCGCTTTCGGGTCATTACTACCATGCCGATCACGTACGGGTCGCGAGTTACGCTTACTTACCCACCACGCGCTACGCCTTCGGACTATACAGCGCCACGGGTCAAGGCATCGCCACCTCACTCCTCCTGCAGTGGCAGCTAGCACCGCACTGGACCCTCTCAGGCTCCGTGCGCTACGATCGCAACCTAGACGACGGCGTGCCCCGCTGGCGCGCCGACAGCTACCTCGCCTACCGCTTCTGAGTTTCTGTGCGGGTTGGGGTGATCCTCTCCGAGACCTTTTTTGTACCTTTGTGGCGAATCTGCGGTGGGCAGCAGGGCGGGTGCCTTGATTTTGTCGCCGTGGACTACAGATTGGGAAGGGTAGTGCCCTCCTCGTGAATTGTTTGCTCCTACTATATTTATCTATTTCATAGAGTGATATGATCAATCGGTCTATCGTACGCATCCGCGTCTTCCAGCAACTTTACCAGTCTATCTCTAGCGGTCGTCTAGATGTGGCACTTGCGGACCAGTCGCTCACGACCTCCCTACGTCACACCTACTACCTCTACTACTATTTATTAGATCTGATACGTGCGCTCGCAGCCTATCAGAGGGAGCTACTAGAGATACGTGAGCGACGCTTCCTCAAATCGTCGGATGAGGTGACTCCTCGTAGGCTCTCCGATATGACCCTCGTCAAGGAGATCGCGCGCTGTACGGAGATACAGAATCCGCTCGATGAGATGCAGAGGCGCTGGGAGCAGGACGAGCAGTTGCTCCGCACGCTCTACAGCATGGTCGAGGAAGACCCCTCGTACAGTGCTCTGCCTGAAGATGTCTCTACGCTCTCTATGCAGGAGCAGTGTAACTACTGGAGCAATATCCTCAAGCAACTCTTCCGTATGGCGGAGCTCAATGAGCATCTTGCGGCAAGCTCCTTCTACTGGGCTGATGCGACTGCTATCTGCGAGCGTCTAGAGGTCGAGGAGATGCCTCCTGTAGAGCAGGTGGAGGCAACGGTAGAGCGTCTCAAGGGGTCGGACGATTATCGTGTCATCCCCTTTACCAATCAGCCTGTGGTGACGATACAGGACTTTGCGCTGAAGACTTTGCGCCGTGGTGCTAAGGATGGCTTGGAGCTACCAGGCGACTTGCTACCCATGTTTCACAGTGATCGGGACCGCCTCTATGCGCATCAGCTGCTCTCGGAGACGCTCTTGCATCGAGAGGAGTATGATGAGATGCTGACGCCACGACTAGATAATTGGGAGCAGGATCGTGTCGCTCTAGTCGATATGATCTTGATGGAGATGGCTGTGGCAGAGGCTCTCAGCTGCCCGGACATAGCGCTCGTCGTGACGATCAATGAGTACATCGAACTGGCCAAAGTGTATGACAACGCTAAGAGTGCCTCCTTTATTAATGCCGTGCTAGATAGACTCTTTAATGACTTGAAGCGTGAGGGCAAGCTCATGAAGTAAAAAGCTTACTCCTACCCAATCCTACGATCATGCAAGTAAGAGGTATGCGTCTGCGACCGAAGATCATGCACATCTTTATGGTGAGGTCCTTCTTGCCTCTCCTATTGATGACCCTGCTGATCTGCTGGTTTGTCGTCTTGATGCAGTTCCTCTGGCAGCATGTCGACGACTTGGTCGGCAAGGGGATGGACATAGGGGTGCTGCTGGAGGGGATCTTCTACGCTGGGCTCTACGTCTTGCCTACGGCTGTGCCGCTGGGCGTCTTGCTGGCATCGTTGATGACCTTCGGTAATCTCGGTGAGCGACTGGAGCTGCTGGCCATGAAGTCGGCAGGCGTGCCGCTGAGCAAGATCATGAAGCCCCTGGTAATCCTCGTGACTTGTATAGCTTTGGGACTATTCGTCTACCTAGACAGGGGCGTACAGAAGGCAAGCGTGCGAGTATATCAGATACTCTTCTCGGTGCGCTATGCACGTCCTGAGCTGGAGATACCTAAGGGTATCTTCTTCAACGGCATCGATGGCTACAGTATCTATGTGGCGGACAAAGACCCAGCGTCCAGTACCCTCTATAATGTGATGATCTACGACCTCTCCGAGCAGCGCACGCCCCGCATCATCCTAGCCGACACGGGACGCTTGCTGATGGACGAGAGTAAGCTTTATCTCATTATGTCGCTCCGGAGTGGTGAGAGCTTTGAGCAGCTCAGCAGTCAGACGACATTGATCCCAGGTAGTCAAGCGTCAGATGAGCGGCCCGCCTCCTATATTAAGGAGCACTTTACGGAGAAGGTGATCTTCATCCCCTTTGATGCCAACTTTGAGATGATGGGCGATGACTACCTCAAGTCTCAGTTCGTCGGTAAGAACCTCCGAGAGCTGATTGTCTACAGCGATAGCACCCGCATGGCGACAGACAGCGTGGGGCGTCAGGTGGGGAGCAACGTGCTCTTTGAGATACATACCAAGCTTCCTCCGCCTGTCTCTACGGAGATGGGCTCGACAATGCCTGGTGCTAATCTACAGGCTGCTGCGTGGTTAAAGCAGGATCAACTCTCGCATCGTCCCTTTGCGCCAGTCACGGCTCGTCGGTTGAGCCATGATGAGCTGCTAGGGGCTGAGACTAGTCACGCCTCGCCGCCACCCTATACGATAGATACGCTGATGGATAGAGCCTCCGATCAGGATAAGTTGATGGGCTA
>URKO01000007.1 GCA_900548415.1 uncultured Porphyromonas sp. | reverse complement strand
TTGCGCTTCATCCTTTCTGCAAAGCCTAGACAATCTTGCCAAGATTGTGAGACTGTTGACTTTTGCAACAGTTTCGAGAAATGAAAACTCCACGGAAGGCGTGGCAGGACACCTTCCGTGGAGTTGCTATTTCGTGGTCGTAGTGAGGCAACTAGCCCTTACCGAACGATGCTGATGGGGCGGTCGCCCTCGAAGTAGCCGATGATGCAGTTGCACAGCTCACGTGCCATAGCGACACGCGCCTCGTAGGTCTGCGTGCCGACGTGTGGTGTCATAGTCACCTGCTCCATCTCGTACAGCTCGGGGAGCGGGTTGTCGCTATGCTCGAAGACGTCCAGTCCCGCAGCAGCTATCTCGCCTGTCTGGAGCGCATGCACGAGAGCTGCCTCGTCGACGACTGCTCCACGCGCTGCATTGATGAGGATAGCTGAGTGCTTCATCTGTTCTAGGCGGCTAGCGGAGACTAGGTGGTGCGAGTCTTCATTGTAAGGGGTGTGGAGGGATACAACATCACACTCCGTAAAGATCTTGTCTAGGTCGGCATAGGTGACTCCTAGCTCTTTCTCGGTCGCAGCATCGAGTGGGTGTCGCTTGTTGTAGAGGACGGTCATACCAAAGGCTTGTGCCATGTGCCCCACGGCACGACCTATGTTGCCATAACCGATGATGCCGATGGTCTTGCCACAGAGATTGGTCGCCATACCGGAGCTGTCGGAGAGCGACTTGCTACTGCTCTTGGTGCGACGCATGTGACGATCCCACATAGCGATCTTGCGACTACAGCTCAGGAGTAGTCCCATGGTTAGCTCTGCGGTAGGCTGGATCACGGCACGAGGCGTATTGGTCACGGTGATCCCTTTGCTATGCGCATAGGCGACATCGATATTGTTGTAGCCGACACCATAGTTGGCGATCAGCTTGATATTGGGAAAAGCATCGATCAGCTCACGATCTACGGGGAAGGTGAACTGCGTGGCGAGCGCATCATACTGTGCGCCTATCTCCATCATCTCCTCACGTGTGAAGCTCTCGCCCTCAGGGCGGCGGGTCATATCGGCCCACTCGGCCAGCTCCTCGAAGCCGGGGAGTACGGTATCAAAGGAGATGAGTACTTTCTTTTTCTTGTCCATAATGTTGTATATCAGGTTAGGTGTTTTGTCTTTATATGCGCAGGCGGTACGGCTTAGGGTATAAGTTGTTGAGCCGTGTACCTGTGCTGTGTGCCAGACCTAAGGGGATGCCCCGATAGGTGATGGTGGTGAAGCCCCGCTCTGTCGATGACTCTGTCGTAAGTGCCTCGCCTCGCAGATAGCGCAGTGCTTCTTCTAGGGGCAGCTCTAGCGAGGGTAGCTTAATAGCGTCATATAATTTATGATGTAGCAGGGCAAAGGAGGGTTCGTAGCCCTTCGCCTGGTGGCGCATGGAGGCTATCTCCAGTCCTGGTGTGGCAACGGCGAGATGCTCTCTGTATGCCGTGGCAAGGAGCTGAGCCGCCTCAGGTGTGAGCTGGTAGATGCGCTCACCGATGGTGTAGTAGTCAGTGAATGTCGGTTCGCTGAGCCAAGAGAGACCAGCTAACTCCTGTCGGCTGGTACGTGTCAAGCCTTTGGCCTTGCGCGCTTCGCTCGGGGTCTCGATGATGTCGGTGAGCCGTAGTGCTGCGAGGTATTGTCCCTCTCCTCGTACGATGCCTGGCCAAAGGTGTAGGCCATACGAAGTGGCATAAGCACCAGCGATGCGCTCAGCAAAGCGGGAGAGGTCGATGAGCTCGCAGGGGTAGTGGTCGAGGAGCCACTGAATCATCTGATCATTTTCCTCATGATTGAGGGTGCAGGTGGCATAGAGGAGTATACCCTCGGGAGCTAGCATGCGCATCGCCTCCTGTAGTATCGCCCGCTGGCGGGTCACGCAGTCGGCAATGAGCTGAGGCGACCACATACGTCTCGCCTCCTCGTCACGGCGCATCAGTCCCTCGCCACTGCAGGGTGCGTCAACTAAGATGAGGTCGCAGGCACCGCGCAGTAGGGGCGTGAGCCGCTGTGGCTCCTCTTGCGTGATGATCATTTGGTCGGCACCACACCACTTGACCATATTCTCTACAAGGATCTTGCACCGCTTCGGAAGTATCTCGTTGCTCACGAGGAGCGTCTCCTTGGGGAGTAGGTCTCGGAGCAGCGTGCTCTTGCCACCAGGTGCTGCGCAGAGGTCTATAGCTAGCCGAGGAGGTGTGTGCCAGTCGAGTTGCTCCCAGATAGTGGCGAGCGTCATAGCACTAGCGTCCTGTACGTAGTAAGCACCAGCGTGCCATAGTGGGTCTAGCGCAAAGATAGGCCGCTCGCTGAGCCAGTAACCCTCCAGTTTTGCCGGTAACCACGGTATAGTCCCATCCTCTAGTTCAGCAAAGGGGCGTGCCGATAAGGTGCGAGCTGGGTTAAGCCGCAGAGAGACCGACGGGGGCGTCTCTAGAGTCTCGACAATGCGAGAGGCATGCTCGGGGTATGCTTGCGCTAGCTTGGCTATTAGGTCAGACGGGACGGGAGTCTGCATCGTGTCGGCGAGGTTAGGGCAGGAGCGTCATACGCTTGATGATCACATCTCGCTTAGGACGGTTGGAACTGTCGGTCGGGAGGTCTTCGATCTTGGTAATGGTGCGCATGCCATCGATCACTTCGCCAAAGACGGTGTACTGCCTGTCCAGCCACGGAGCGCCACCCAGCATCTTGTACGCCTGGCGTTGCTCAGGCGTGTAGTCCCACTCACGCTGAGCTGCGATGTCATCTAGGTCGAAGTCTGTGTAGTAGGTCCCCGTGACGATGTAAAACTGACTGCCAGAGGAACGCATCTCGGGGTTCTCCTCGCCAGCGACTCGTGCTGCTGCTAGGGCACCTCGCTTATGGATATGGTTGGGTAGGATCTCCGCAGGAATGGTAGTCAAGAGCGTATCTATGGAGACATCCGTCTGGCGTGTTGCTCCACGGGTCGAGAGGTTGCCTCCCTGAACCATAAACTGCGCTATGACACGGTGCATCAAGACTCCTTCGTAGTCTCCTCGACGTACATGCTCTAGGAAGGCAGCTTGGTGTAGAGGTGTGTCGTCATAGAGCAGGAGTGTAAAGTCTCCCTGCGAAGTCTCCACGAGTACCCGTCGCCCTGCGGGGAGAGCCTCGGGCTCAGTCTGAGCTGTCAGCGAGGTGACGCAGAGTGCGCAGAGGAGTAAGAGGGTGGCAAGCTGTTTCATAGACTAGATAATCTTGGGGGCCGTATCGTTGGTTGCATTGGTCGTTGCGATAAAGGCTTTGGGGTCAGCCTGGAGTACCGCTTTCTTGAGCTTGCTGACATATTTGCGCTCCACAATCATAAAGATAATGTCACGCTCGGCACCCGCATAGATACCGCTACCATGGAGGAAAGTACCCCGTAGGTTAAGCTCCTCGATGATGAGTGTGCGAAGCTCAGCGGTGTGGTCGGATACGATGAAGATCGCTTTGTTGGGATTCTCAGGTTGCAAGATGTCAACGACCTTGCCATAGACGAAGATGGTGATCCAAGAGTAAAGTGGCACGCTAAAGTCTCCAAAGGCGACTAGTCCGAAGAGTACCACGGCCGAGTCTACGGCTATGATCATGTGACTAGTCTTAAGGTTATTGCCCTTAGAGAGTACTCGAGCGATGACATCGGTGCCAGCACTGGTGCTGCCCGCCTTGAAGGTGAGTAGCACGCCCAGTCCGAGTATAGCGCCGCCATAGACGGAGGAGAGAAACTTATCGTTGCTCACGATGACTATGTCTCGTGTCATCGAGGTGATCAGGTCGGTACAGATAGAGATGAGTAGGAAGGTGGCAATCGTCTTGCCCCCGCTGCGCAGGCCGAGGGAGCGAGCCGCTAGAAGGAAGAAGGGTACGTTGAAGCAGAGTGCCACGGCACCGATGGGTAGCCCCTCTGGAAATGCCTCAAAGGTCCCCTGCGTCAGATAGTTGATCGTGATACTGAGTCCATAGCATCCTCCAGGGACAATGTTGGCGGGAGCTATGAAGCAGGCGTAAGCGACAGCCTGACAGATAGCGCCGAGGACGAGGTAGAGTATCTCTAGGGCTAGTGGAGAGCGTCTCGGGGTGAAGGTCTGTCGCTCGTGAGGCGGTATAGCTCTCTTTGTAGGAGTAGATAGAGTGGAGCTGGACGGAGATGTAGGCATAGGGTGCTAATGAATAATGTATCCAATGCTAAGCAGGGCGCACGAAGCCTCGTCATGGTAAGGCTGTACCCTCAGCAAGCTCACAAAGTTACTCAATCTTGTAGACTCTACAGGCGTGTGAGACTTCGCTGGCTGGGGTTTTACTCACTTAGCTGCGGGGTGACGATGCTTGACGGCGACCATCTTGCCACGAGCGGTGATGCGCTCGCCACAGTGCAGCTCGAGCGATAGGATGACCTTGCGATCGGTCACCTCTACGGGGTAAGCGCGGACCTCTAGCTCGACACCCATCGGCGTCGGGGCGAGGTAGTCCACCTCTAGATGAGCGGTGATGAAGCGCTGGAGGCTCTCTGCCGTCAGCTCCTCCTCGTGAGCTGCTAAGTAAAGAGCGGCAGCCGCGGCTGTGCCGTGGCAGTCGAAGAGCATGGCGATGAAGCCTCCGTATAGGTTGTCGGGGACCCCGCCTGTGTAGACAGCATTGGGCGTGTGATGACAGTAGCAGTAAGCGTGGTCTTCGCTGAGGTAGCTCTTGAGATGTAGTCCGTAAGGGTGCGCAGCACCACAGCCCCAGCAGTGGCTGTACTCGGGAGCGTAGAGGTCTTGGATGGCGAGCATACTAGATTTTAGAGGTTAGAGATTAGAGGTTAGAGGTTAGACTATCTAGGGATCTTGAGGCGTTGTCCAGGTCTAAGTTTGGGGTTGCGACCTTTGAGTCCGTTGGCGCGCTTGAGGGCAGCGACAGAGACACCGTGTTGCTTGGCTATCTTAGAGAGAGTATCGCCACGACGCACTTTGTAAGTCTTGTAGCGACCTTGAGGAGCTTTGCTTTTTTGCGTGGGGGCGGGTGCTTGCTTGATCTCTTCTTGCGCTTCGGCGATCTGCTTGGATAGCTCCTCCTTATGGTTGCGTCTGAGGTTGATGAGCGCATCGTCGAGCTTAGAGACCCCTCTCAGTGGTAGTCGGATGGTGTAGGGCGTCGATCCAGCAGCGGGTATGACTCCTCGCTTGTATTGCGGGTTGAGTGTGCGGATCTGCTCGGTGGGTATGCCTGTGCTTTGCGAGATCTGGGCGAAGGTGAGCGGTATCTGTACGGCTAGTGTGTCGGTCGCAAGGGGCATAGACTGTGCCTGTGGACAGATGTTGTGCTCGTTGTGGTAGTAGCAGGCATAGTAGGCTCCGATAAAGAGCGGAATGTAGTTGCGCGTCTCACGGGGTAGGTAAGGATAGACTCCCCAGAAGGTGGTCTTCCCCCCAGAGCGTCGGATCGCTTTGGTGACATTGCCTGGCCCGCAGTTGTACGCAGCGATAGCTAGGAGCCAATTGTCAAAGAGTCCGTAGAGCTGCTTGAGATAGAGCGCCGCCGCCTCACTACTCTTGTAGACGTCAAAGCGCTCGTCGACAAGGCTATTGATCGTTAAGCCCAAGCTGCGTCCTGTGGGGAGCATCAGTTGCCAAAGTCCCGAGGCACCAGCCCGTGAGACGGCAAAGGGATTGAGCGCAGACTCGACGACCGTAAGGTAAATGAGCTCGACGGGTAGCCCGTGACGGTCGAAGATCTCCTCCATAATGGGGAAGTAGTAGTCCCCAAGCGCGAGGATGACACGTATCAGCCGCGGACGATCAGTGATGTAGGTGGCTATGCCCTCCTTGACCATCGCGTTGTAGGGGATCGGTATGACGGTGGGTAGAGCCTTCAGTCGAGAGATCAGCACGGAGTCACTCAGCGAGCGAATGTTTTCAGCTTTGTAAGAGCCACACGGCACCTCAAAGCGTTGCTGCGTTGCATAGCCCGTGCGCCAAGCCTCCATGAGCAGGCCTAGGTCGGTGTCTAGACTCTTCGGCAGGTTATCTCGTAGCTCTTTGCGAGCCGTGACAGCGTCCAGCTGGATGGCCCCATCCGTGTCTACACTGTCTAGGGACTGATACCACGGTGCCGCTGCTAGGAGTGTAGGCAAGCAACAACAGAGTATTATATAGGTCGTGATTCTGACACAAGCGTGTCTTAGTCTGGGAATCTTCATAAGGAGTTTTGTCTAAAAGCGCACCGAGGCACCGACCATCACGCTTTGAGGTCGAGGCCCTGAGGGCTTGTCACGTAGCCCCTCGCCCATATCGATCGTGAGCTGAGGAGATACATTAAAGTAGTATAGCTCCGCATCGACATAAGCGTCGAGCGCTGAGAGGAGATAGAGTGCCACCGTGAGGACGATGCTTAGGTCTCTGCTCTCCTTGTACTGCTTGGAGCCACGCTCCAGACGCGAGCGGAGGTTCCCGTCGGAGACATATTTACTAGGATCTGCTCCAGCCGGTATAAAAGCTTGCCAGGAGGTGTGGTCGAGCGGGTTCTCGCTCAGCAGATCGGCGTAGGCGGTGTGGTACTCGTGGTAGAGTCGCTGATTCCACGTAACGGCATAGACACCCGCCGTCATGGCCGAGAGGACGATAGGTATCTTCCAGTAGCGCTGATTGTAGAGCTGCCCGCCGCCTGGTACGATGGAGCAGATGAGTGCCACATTCGAGTTCGGGTAGCGAGTGAACCATCTAGCCATTTTATGGATAAAAGGTGCGCCACCCGATCGCCCCTTCACCTGCGTCGCTGTGGTACGCTGCAAAGCTTCAGGCGAACTCGCCGGCACCTTTGTCGTTGCAACTGAGTCTCCCACCACTTGATGCTCCGTCTGGAGTGCTGTTGGTGCGGAGAGTAGCTCGCTCGGCTCCTCTGTGCGGATAGTGTCGGATAGGCTCGTGCCCAACGTGTCGGCCACCACCGCCAGTGTGGTCGTGTCTTGTGGCACTACGGGCGCAGTCGCATAGAGAGCTGTGCCACTATAGTAAGCTATAGCGCAGCTCATCACGAGGAGTAGTAGTGATCGAGTCAAGGCAGTGCGGGGCATCTCTGTAGCGTGCTGACTAGTGGTTAGCACCGCCCTCTAGTATCGAGCAGATCTCTATGAGCTGCTCCTCAGAGCTAAAGGGGATCGTGATGCTCCCCTTACCATTCTCCTTACAGCGTAGAGAGACCTTCGTGCCGAAGAAGCTACTCAGCTGCTTAGCTAGAGGAGCGTAGTCATTGCCATGGGAAGCGAGCTTGGAGAGCGTCTGCCTCTTCTTGTTCGCATTTGTTGGCTCCTCGGTCGGCTCTCGCAGTTCATTGGCCAAAGCCTCAACCTGTCTTACGCTCAGATGCTCCGAGAGCGTAGTCTGGTAAAGCTTCAGCTGCTGAGCTGGGTCGGTCAGGCTCAGTATGGCACGAGCGTGACCCATGTCGATCTTCTTCTCCGTCAGTCCCAGCTGCACCTCTGCGGGCAGGCGCAGGAGACGCAGGTAGTTACTGATCGAGGAGCGGGTCTTGCCCACCTTCTTTGCGAGCTCCTCTTGCGTCCCCTCTGAGTGCTCTAGGAGGCGCTTGTAGGTGAGTGCTATCTCGATAGCGTTGAGGTCTTCGCGCTGTATGTTTTCGATCAGCGCCATCTCGACCACCTTCTCGTCATCAGCCTTGACGATATATGCTGGGATAGAGGTCAGGTTGGCGAGCTTAGAGGCGCGCCAGCGACGCTCACCCGATATGATGAGATGGCGTCCGTCTGTCAGCTCCCGCACCGTGATAGGCTGCACGATGCCGAGGGCGCGTATGGAGGCGGCCAGCTCCTCGAGACTCTCTGGGTCGAAGTGCGTACGAGGTTGGTCGGGATTAGGCTCGATCTTGTCGATGGCTATCTCGCTAATGCTAGAGGAGTTGCTCACATCGCCGAGTAGAGCGTCTAGTCCTCTGCCTATTACTTTGTTCTCTTTCTTCTTGTTTGTCATGATGATCGTAGGGGTAGGGTGTGGTTATAGCGCAGCGCGCTGAGCTGTGCGACGGATCAGCTCCTCGGCCAGCTGCAGGTGGTTGATCGCTCCCTTGCTGTCCGCATCATATAGGAGTGCGGGCAAGCCGTGGCTAGGCGCCTCGCTTAGCTTGACATTGCGCTGTATGACCGTGTCGAAGACGAGCTGCCCAAAGTGCTCCTTGACCTCGTCGTACACCTGATTAGCCAGTCGCAGACGACTGTCGTACATGGTGAGGAGAAAGCCTTCGATCTCCAGTGCTGGGTTGAGCCGGCTCTTAATGATACGTATCGTGTTGAGGAGCTTAGAGATACCCTCCAGTGCAAAGTACTCGCACTGCACGGGAATGATCACCGCATGGCTAGCGACCAAAGCATTGACCGTGATGATGCCGAGTGAGGGCGAGCAGTCAATGAGGATATAGTCATACTGATCCACGACAGGGCGTAGCATCTCTCTCATCACGGTCTCGCGCTCCTTGAGTTGGAGCATCTCTATCTCCGCTCCGACGAGGTCAATGTGAGAGGGGAGTATGAAGAGATTGTCTACGTGCGTGGGGCGCACCACCTTGTCGAGCGGTAGTCCACCTATGAGACACTCGTAGATAGTCTCGCTGAGGGTCGTGGAGTTGACGCCCAGTCCCGACGAAGCGTTTGCCTGCGGGTCGGCATCGACGACGAGTACCTTCTTCTCGAGTACAGCCAGAGAGGCTGCGAGGTTGATCGTAGTGGTTGTTTTGCCGACTCCACCCTTCTGATTAGCAAGAGAGATGATTCTACCCATGATACATATCAGTCATAAATAACGCGTCAAAGCTACTGAATAATCTAGACATAGACGCTTAACTGTTGATAACTTAACACTCGTAAGATCTTGGTAAAGCGAGGCGTAGAGCGGTTTGTAGAGGTTTCGATGCGAGCAGCGAAATGTAAGGACGCACAGAGACGAGTCCTGTAGGGACGCACGATCTGTGCGTCCGTTGTATCAAAGGTTACGACGTCAGGGGTTTAACGGGGACGGACGCTCAGATCGAGCGTCCCTACTTTAAGTTTGCAGAGTGAAAAGAAATCGACCCGAGATTAGGTCAGTTGAACGGGTTGTTCTTACCTTTGTTGTAGTAAGGTAAGGACAGCAACCAGAGGGTAATCTATCGTCCCTACGAGGCTTCGAGCCTAAGGCCTGTTATAGACCCTCTGGAGTTCAGCTACTCGAGACTTATTAGAAAGGAAGGCTCAGAGCCTAATTAAAGTAATAGCCTAATGTAGCCTAGCTGCCTTATCAAGAACCAAGTACAAAGTTATGAAAACATTCTTCATCGGCATCGATGTATCCAAAGAGAAACTAGATGCCACCTTGATTCACTACGAATCAAAATCAGACAGCGAGCAGCAGCTCGCCTACACCACTGTAGAAAACAACCCTAAGGGGTTCCGGAGCCTCGTCTCTTGGAGCAAGAAGAACGCTGGTCGAGGAGTCAAGACCGACACCATGCTCTTCTGCTGCGAGACTACAGGAGGATACGATCGCGCACTCTGCGACTGGCTCTACGGCAATGGTCTAGACATCTGGCGCGAGAGCGCCCTGCAGATCAAGCGTAGCATGGGGCTGCGCAAAGGCAAGGATGACAAAGCCGACTCGGAGATGATCGCTTACTACGCTCTACGCTTCCGCTCCAAAGCCACTCTCTATAAACCTCTGGACGGAAACATGCGTAGCCTACGAGACCTCTTCCTCTACAGGCAGTCACTAGTTGCTGAGAGGCAGGCTAAGATAGTTAGCTCCAAGGAAAAACAGTACATCTCTAGCGAGTCTAAATCCGACAACTTCATCTACCGAAATGCCCAAAAAGCCATTGACCTCTTGACCCAAAGCATCAAGGAGTGCGAGCGCCAAATGCTCGAGATCATCAAGGAAGACGAGGAGATGTACCGCAACTACCTGCACCTCATCTCCTGCAAAGGAGTGGGTCCCATCACCTCCATTATGCTAATCGTCTACACCGACAACTTCAAGGGTTGGAGTGCCAAGAAGATGGCTAGCTACTGCGGTATAGCGCCCTTCTACGAGAGCTCTGGGAGCTCAGTCTTTCACAAAGCCAACACAAGTGGCTACAGTAACCGACGGCTAAAAGGAATCTTGACCCAAGCAGCCCGAAGTGCCATAACGCATAACCCAACATTAAGACAATACTACCTACGCATGAAAGCCCAAGGCAAGCCCTACGGGGTCATCCTCAACAATGTCAACAATAAGCTCGTACACATTCTCTTTTCTTTAGTTCTGCACGACTGCGACTTCGAGCTAGACCACGAGGCGAAGAGAGCTCTTCGAGCCTAGTCCAAGGAAGGAAAGTCTCCGCTCGGGGAGCGCCCCCGCGGCAAGGGGTGGGAGCCCCCATCCCGCCGAGCGGTTCACCGAAGAGAAGCGAGTCCTCCGAGTCAAGTTCAGAAAGGAAAGTCTCCGCTCCGGGAGCGCCCCGCGGCAAGGGGTGGAAGCCCCCACCCCGACGAGCGGTCCCCCGAAGAGAAGTAGACCGAGCTTGCGAAACGAGAAAAAACTTCGCTTTTTACTTGCATATGAACTTAGAAAGCAACGGGTAACACGTCTCCGTATCCCTACGGGGGGATCTTCGCGTCCCATCCTTGGGATCTTTTGCTCCCTCCCTTGGGATTCTTTCATCCCTCCGTGGGGATTTTGAAATCCCTTCCTTGGGATTTTTTCGTCCCGCCCTGGGTGGGAGATTTTCGTCCCATCAGAATGGGACGGCAATCCAGACGATTATGCAACGGACGCACGACCCCTCGAGACCCTTACAGATCATTACTCGTAAGATTAGCGGCATTGAGTGGTCGGCTCACCTTGGAGCCGTGCTACAATCTCTACTAGTAGGTAGGTATTTGGTGTGGTGAGTGATACCCAGTCGCGAGTAATTTTGCGGTTAAATGAGGTTAGGGAGTGAGAGTTGTCTTATCTTTGTACCTCCAAAATGGAAACAGACTAGCAAGCAAACATATCATCCAAATAATCATAATCTATGCAGTACAGTAAACTACCAATCAGGGCGATGAGCGCACTCCTTGCGACTCTCTGCTCGCTCTCTATGGCGGTGGCCGCGCCTGCAGCTCTCACAGCTGAGCGCACACTGCCTATCGTATCTACTCATGCCGATGCGCACATCACGGGTCACGTGGTGGATGCTATGACAAAAAAGCACATCGCTGGTGCTACCATCATCATCCAGCAATACAATGTCTCGGTCACGACCGACGCTTCGGGACACTACTCCTTTCGCAATCAGAAGCCTGGCAAGCTAACCCTGACGATGCTAGCTGATGGCTACCTGACGCAGGTCAAAGAGGTCACACTCAAGAATGGGGAGACACTAGAGGTCAACTTTGAGGCGGTCCTCGATGATACACAGCTTGAGGAGGTGGTCATCACGGCCAACCGCCAGCGCACGCTACGCCGCTACGCTCCTACACTGGTCTCAGTGATCGACAGCAAGAGCTTCCAGCTCAACAATGCGGTCAACCTCGCGGGTGGTCTCTCCTTCAAGCCGGGTATCCGTGTCGAGAACGACTGCCAGAACTGCGGCTTCAACCAGGTGCGTATCAACGGTCTCGATGGTCGCTACTCGCAGATCTTGATCGATAGTCGTCCTGTCTTCTCCGCACTCGCTGGTGTCTATGGCCTAGAGCAGCTCCCCGCTAATATGATCGACCGTGTAGAGGTCGTCCGTGGCGGTGGCTCTGCCCTCTACGGCTCATCAGCTATCGCTGGTGTGGTCAACGTGATCACCAAGGAGCCTACGACCAATAGCTTCTCACTGAGCGAAAACTTCTCACTCATCGGTGGTAAGAAGCCAGACAATAC
>URKO01000006.1 GCA_900548415.1 uncultured Porphyromonas sp. | reverse complement strand
AGGCATTAGGGGAGGGGAGGGCGGAGCGGGAGGATAGGGATAAAAAGAGAGAGACCTGTCTGCTCCCACAAGGGGTGTCAGAGAGGTCTCTCTATCGTTGTACGGTCGGTGGGACTCGAACCCACACACCTCGCGGCATTAGATCCTAAGTCTAACGCGTCTACCAATTCCGCCACGACCGCAGCGAGGTTTGCGTCTGCAAAGGTAAGAATAATCTTTGAATTAGCAAGCGATCAGACGACCTAGATTTCGCAAATCTTACAGCAAAGAGACTCAATGCGCTGATGTGTAGCGATCTAGCTAGTCTGCCTGTCAGCTATCTCGTGAGAGACTATCGCAGTGCGACTAGGAGCGTGTCGTCCTCGTAGACGAAGGTGAGCTTCTCCTCCTTGGCGAGCCAGCCGAGTGCTGCGTAGACATCCTTTTCGGTACGTATCTTGGTTGCTTTCTTGAGTTGCTTGACGTCCATCTTGCCTAGTTTGTCTAGTGCGTTCCAGACGAGACCGGCATTGGTGCCGATGTATGCGATCATGTTTTCTTCCATAGTGTTATCGTGTTGGGTTTTCTATATGGCAAAGCTACATAAAAAGATTGAAACGTCTCTTACGGCTAGGTTAAGCTACGATGCATCTCTAGATAAGGGGTGCAGAGGTCGTAGATAGCGATGCCAGTGGCGACGCTCACATTGAGCGAGTGCTTGGTGCCGTACTGCGGGATCTCTAGACAATAGTCAGCATACTGAATGACCTCGTCAGAGATGCCATGCACTTCGTTGCCCACGATCAAGACGGCTCCACGATCGTCTAGCGGTGGCTGACTGCCGAGCGTGATGCTCTGATGTGTCTGCTCGAGAGCGAGGATGGTGCGTCCCGCTGCTCGGCACGCCTCAAGGAAGTCGATGGCAGAGTCTAGGTGTCGCCACGGCACCGCCTCCTCGGCACCGATGGCGGTCTTGTGAATGAGTGGGTGGGGCGGACGGCCTGTGATGCCGACGAGGAGTAGCTCCTCCAGGCGAAAGGCGTCTGCCGTGCGAAAGATTGAGCCGACGTTGTGCATGCTGCGTACATTGTCAAGGAGTATGGTGAGCGGCACCTTGGGAGCTGAGTGGTACTCCTCGGTGGTGAGACGCTGCATCTCTAGGATGGAGGTTTTCTCTATGGGCATAGCGGGTGCTTTACTTAGTGTCTTTGTACCCTTTGGACTGAAGGAGCTTGATGAGCTTCTCCTTATCGTTTTGCTGGAGCAGTATCTCTCCATCACGTGTAGAGCCTCCACAGCCGAGCGACTGCTTGAGCTGACGGGCGAGGTCTGCCAGATCGCCGTCAGACCCGACGAAGCCCATGATGATGAGTGCCTCCTTGCCTCCTCTGCCAGCGCGGGAGTACTGTATGCGTAGTCGTTGCTGAGCGGGAGGAAGGGTCTCAGCCTCGCTACTCGCTTGTTGTGGCGACCAGTCGGGGGCGGTACTGTATACGATGCCTCCCGTGGAGGGGGCTTTGTTCTTCTTCTTGGACATAGCTGTAGGGGTTAATAGTGAAATGAGCTGCCCCCGACAAATTCGCGCAGGAGCGAGGTGGAGGGTATCTCGTCGGTGGGTGCTGGCCTGACGTGCTCGAGGAAGCGTAGCAGACGGCGCGCCTCGCTGTACTCCTTGACGCAGGCGGGTACCTGGTAGAGGATCCGCTCAGCAAGGGTCTTGAGGACGGCAACTTCGTATAGAAGCGCACTGTTGAAGAGTACGTTGGCTCTCTGCTGGTAGGGGAAGATCCATCGCTCCTCACCATCTCGCACGCTGCGCCACCGGCTGATGGTGTCGATGGCTGAGTAGCCTCTGTACTTGTGGTCACGCACCATGCGTCTGAGGAGACGTATGTCGGTACTGGGGATGCGGTTGTGTGCATCTAGTCCGAGGGCGGTCAGGGCACTGATATATATATTATAGGTGAGGTGCTGTAGATCATCGGGTATGAGTCGTGGGTTGAGCGCATGGATGCCCTCGATGAGGAGCAGATCCCCCTCACCAAGCTGTAGGAGCTCCTTTTGGTACACTCTAGCTCCTTGAGTAAAGTCAAAGAGTGGCATATCGACCAGCTCACCCGCTAGGAGCCGACGCAGATCACTGGCGAAAAGCTCTAGGTCTAACGCCTCGATATGCTCATAGTCGTACTCCCCATTGTCATCTAGGGGTGTCAACTCACGAGCTACGAAGTAGTTGTCGAGCGATATCTGATGAGGGCGCAGGTAGTTCGCCATAAGCTGCAGGCGTAGCCGCTTGGTAAAGGTGGTCTTGCCCGAAGAGGAGGGCCCCGCCACGAGTATGATGCGCACCCCCTTCTTGTTGTATGCCTCGGCAATTTCAGTAGCCATGGCGGCTATCTCCTTTTCCTGTGCAGCCTCGGCGACCTGTACGATCTCGGAGAAGTGTCCCGTGCTGATCGCTTTGTTGAGACTACCCACATAGCTTACGTCGAGAAGGTTGAGCAGACGAGACTGCTTGTCAAAGACCTCACGCATCGGCTGCTGTGGCTCAAAGGGTGTCAGCTCTGTAGGCTTGACTGTCGAGGGTACACGTATCAGTACACCACCCAGGTAGGGGTCGAGATCGTAGAGCTGGACTTGTCCTGTAGAGAGAAGCAGCGAGCCGTAGTAGTTGTCGGGATACCCATCGAGATAGTGATAGGTGACGTAGGGTTGACCACTGGAGGTGATGAGATCCACCTTGTCCATCTCACCCATAGCGGTAAAGATCTGCACCGCCTCTTCGGCCGGTACGGTGCGACGCTCGAAGGGCAGGTCTGCAGCAATGAGATGGTCTATGCGTCGCTTGACGAGGGCTAGTTGCTCCTCTGTGATGCCCTTATCGCCACACCTGACAACGCTAAAGTAGCCCCCCGAGAGGGAGTGCCGTACGCTCAGATGGTAGTGAGGTAACTCATCGTGGAGTGCCTTAGCAAAGAGGAGGCAGAGGGAGCGCAGATAGGTGTGCCGACCGCTCTCCTCGGTGAGCCCGACGAACTCGACCTGACAGGACTCGCGGAGCCTCCAGTCGAGGGCGACGGTGAGGTTGTTGACACGAGCATTAACAGGCTCGAAGCCTAGAGCATTGCGGTAGCTCTGTGCTACCTGATAGAGTGTGGCTCCAGGTGGCACGCTGAGATGCTCGTCCAGATTGGGGCAATATATTGATAGATTCTCCATAGGGGCTGATACTTAGATCTGTTTTGTCAAATTGTATAGTCGGTTAGGTAGTCTAACCAGTCTAAAATCGTTACCTTTGCATGCGAAGTTACGAAATAGCTGTCACCAAAGGACCATAATCAGTCGTACGAGGTGACTCAGTCGCATGACAACCCTTGTGAATATGCGGCTTTGAGCCTCATGTAGCTGGTAGGTCTTAGGGGAGCTTTCGCACGGTAATGACATACAAACAACGACATACTCATGGCATTTACTCTGTTTGACTTTATCTATCTGCTGGGATCGCTAGGACTCTTCCTCTTTGGTATGAAGATCATGAGCGAGGGCATCCAAAAGGCAGCAGGCGATAGGATGCGTCAGATCCTCGCAGCGATGACCTCTCGTCGCGTCTTAGGGTTACTCACGGGAGTCTTGGTGACCGCCTTGGTGCAGTCCTCGAGTGCTACGACTCTGATGGTCGTCAGCTTCGTCAATGCGGGACTCCTCCAGCTAGGACAGGCGATATCGGTCATTATGGGCGCTAACATTGGTACGACCGTCACCGCTTGGGTCATCACCCTCTTCGGCTTTAAGATAGATATATCGACTTTTGCCATACCGCTCTTCGCCATTTCCATACCGCTTATCTATACGAAGCGGGAGCAGCTCAACTCGCTGGGCGAGTTCCTCGTAGGCTTCTCGCTCCTTTTCCTCGGGTTGCAGTTTCTCAAGGACTCGATGCCAGATCTCCAGAGTCATCCCGAGGCACTCGAGTTCCTCCGTGGGTATACTGATATGGGCTTTGCCTCTATCCTGATCTTCCTCCTGATCGGTACCATTATGACGCTGCTGGTGCAGTCCTCCAGTGCGACGGTAGCGATCACACTCATAATGTGTTCGAAAGGGTGGATACCCTTTGAGATCGCCACGGCGATGATCCTGGGCGAAAACATCGGAACGACCATCACCGCCAATTTGGCAGCCCTCGGTGCTAATGTCAATGCTAAGCGGGCGGCACTTTCTCACCTGCTATTCAATGTCTTCGGTGTGCTACTCGTCTTGATCTTCTTCTACCCCTTTACCAATATGATCGCCAACTGGCTGATGAATATGGGGGTAGGTGATCCACGAGAGCTATACGAGTACACCTCTCGCCTCAGTCAGGTATACGATCCCGCTAGTATGAGCGCTATCTCCTCGACAGAGACACTCGCCGATCCCTCGCTAGCTGCGATACAGGCTCAGATAGGTTCGCTAGCAGCGGTTGTCTCAGTAGGACTCGCGCTCTTCCACACCACCTTCAACATGCTGAATGCCTTTGTCATGATCTGGTTCGTACCTGTCTATGTCAAGATTTGCCAGCGAGCCATACCGATGAAGAAGTCTAAGAAGGGTGACACAGAGCAGACACACCTACGCTACATACGTGCCGGTATCCTACCAACGGGTGAGATCGGTCTGCTACAAGTGCAGCAAGAGCTAGCCGAGTACGCCAGCCGAGTATCGCAGATGATGTCTTACTGTGAGGGGATGCTCAAGACGGACAATCCTGTCGAGCTCAAGAAGCTCTACAACAAGTGCGAGCAGGAGGAGGACATATCCGATGCCGTAGAGGTCGAGATAGCTGACTACCTCAATAAGATCTCTCACACCGAGCTGGGTAAGGAGTCGCAGAGCGATATACTCGTCTACTACCGCGTAGCGACCGAGATAGAGAGTGTCGCCGATGCTGCTGTGGGCATAGCGCGTGAGATCAATCGTTACCACCAGCTCGGCAAGAGCTACACCGATATGGTGCGCAATAACCTCCTGCAGATCCACTCGATCGCCACAGAGACGGCTCTCAAGATGGCCGAGTTGCTGCGACGCAACAAGCTCTCGGAGTCGGACGCTCGTGAGAGCTACACCCTAGAGAAGCAACTAAACGACTTGCGCACCTTACTAAAAGCGCAGAACATGGAAAACGTCCGTACGCAGAAGTACGACTACCCCGAGTCCGTGAGCTATATGGATCTCGTCGGCTACTACGAGCAACTGGGTGACTACGTGCTCAACGTCGTACAGGCAGCCACCAAGGGGTAGGAACAAGCTTTGACTCGCTAGTAAAGACGCACTCCGGGTAGTCTTTCTAGTCAAATACCAAGCCATAGGAAAAGGCGGATCGCTGAATTAGCGACCCGCCTTTTTAGGATTCTATAGACCTCTAAACTACTTCATCTGGTAGAAGGAGACGGGATTGCCCTCTATTTCAAAGACGGGCCCGTCGGAGACGGCACCTGTCTTAGGATCGTAGGAGTAGAATCCGCTACGCTCCTTGCCTGCCGAGCCAATCATGATCCGATCGTTGTACCGCCCGAGAGCAACTGCATGAGGATTGGACGCGGGGATACCCTCAATCTGCTGAATCGTACGCTGCTCTAGGTCGATGACCGTAGGAATACAGTAGAGAGCCGTGTAGGGGTTCTTGCTCGTGGGGTCGAGCGCATAGATGCCCATGATGGCGACCGCCTTAGAGCCAGAGACGTAGTGCATCGATCCGATGTAGTTGGCGGGGAGCTTGGTCGTCTGGGGTAGGATGCCCTTGACCTCTATGTTGATCTCCGAGAGATTCATAGACCATGAGGGGTCGATCTCGGTCTCACCCTTTTTGATGCGAACGATACCTCCAGGGAACCCAGGTTCGAAGCCAAAGTTCCCCATGCAGAGTATGTACAGATCGCCCTTGTCATCGAGAAAGATCGAGTTAGCCACGATCGGACGGGTAGCGACAGATAGCCCCGAGGTGGTAGAGGAAATCTTCTTCTCCACCTTGTCCGTTGCGATGTCTATGAGTGCCAGCTCGACCTCCTTGTGTAGTGGCATCCACTTGGAGTCCATCTGACAGAGCCCTACGTAGAGCTTGCCGTCGCGTACCGCCATAGCACCTGGCATCACATTGGTGTCATCGTGCTTGTACTGGTTGAGGTCTATCACGGCCGTCTTGGTCATCGTCTTGGGGTTAAACGCCCAGACCTGTCCGATGTTTTGGAAGCTGATGTAAGCCTTCTCAGGCGAGACCTCGACCACATTGCAGGCAGCGGCTCCTCCAGGGAGCTCCATAGTGCCACGCTTGGTGAGCTGCAACTCCTTGCTTACGGTGTAGCAGACGAGCTCAGCCTTGCTCATACCCATATAGTCGGGCAGGACGTAGAGATGATCTCCGCAGTAGATGGGCTCCGTGCCGAAGCCGACTGGCACGCCACGGCTGTTGTCGTACTTCTTCGCCTCGATAGAGCCGATAGCCTGCAGGTAACCATTGCCTGAGGCTCCGTCCGCATTCATTATTGAGGTAGAGAAGAGAATCCGCTCATTACCCGTCTGGGGTGTCGGCTTAGGCTCCTTGTCACAGCTGGTGAGAGCTAGCCCTAGTAGGAGGACAGCAATAAGGGTGAGCCTGTTGGTTAGTTTGTTGAATCTGTTCATAGTGAAATCTGTTATTTGAATTGGTGAATATATAGTGAGACTGTTGCAAAAGTCAACAGTCTCATAATCTTGCTTGCAAGATTGTCCTGACTTTGCAGAAAGGATGAAGCGCAAGGCGCTGAGGGTGAGGTCTGAAGGGAGCATACCTCCGTATGTGACCGAAGCCGAATCCCGAAAGCAACACAGCGATTCGCCTTTATGCAACAGTCTCAAGAAAGGAGTTTCTATCCAAAAGCATTCGCACTCCTTCCTGTAAAGAATTGAAGGGTTCTTAGGGACTAACCAAGAGTCCTATATGTCGCTATGGGCAATGGTAATCAGCGACAGCCGGTGCCACACGCTAATGCGATCGGAGATGTGGAGTGGTGTGCCATTGGCGTAAAAATCGTTACCTTTGCATCAAGCTTTCCTGTAGGAGATCACCACGCATGGTGCAATGCTCACGCTACAGACTTTCTGATTACTACCTCATGGCTACATCCAAAGATAAACCGACCAAGAAACGCTCGGCACAGACTCGCAAGCGTACGAACGCATCTAGCAGAAAGGACTCAAACCCCTCTCGCTCGGTGGGGAGTCGTATGCGCTCGTGGGCGCAGGGCTTACAAAACAATGTCGCCGACAAGCGGTATGGCGAGCTGATCTCGTTTATCTTGGGCCTGATTCTCCTGGCCTTCGTCATATACACCCTCGTGGCTTGTGGCTCCTACCTTATGGTGGGGGCTCGTGACCAGAGCATTGTCACGGAGCTAACACCTTGGGAGGCACTGACACAGACACTTCCTGAGGGGATCGATGGTACCGTTGCGGATATCCAAAACGTGACCCGTGTACATGGAGCCTATCTAGCACATTGGCTGATGGATGGCTTCCTCGGCTTCGGTAGCTGGTTCTTGCTCGTCTTGTGTTTCATCGGAGCACTACGTCTGATGCGTATATCCACAAGAGGGAGTCTCATCAAAATAACGGTCTACGCCATCTTCCTGAGTCTATGGACGGGCCTCACGGCAGCTACTATACAAAACATCCTCGGCATGCCCACTTTCTTCCGCTGGGGAGGAGCTTACTGCACGCTCTGGATAGACAACCTGCTACTAGCTATCGGCTGGCTGGGTGTAGCACTGATCCTGCTTGTCTCGATCATTATCCTCATTGTGGTGATACGCTATGAGTACCTCCAGTGGATGCGCCGAGCTATCGGTCTAGGCTGGGTCAAGCGTCCTAATCGTCGCCGTACAGCCGATAGCTCGCTAGAGCGTGACGAAGAAGAGGAGGATGATGAGGACGCCTACACAGGTGAAGAGCCTACAGATACAAGTGAAGAGGCTGACCCAGATGATGTAGATAATGAGCCTGACACTACAGATGATGAAGATGAGGAAGCACCACTTCCTGCACCGAGCGTCTTGGCATCACGTGCC
Organism: uncultured Porphyromonas sp.; assembly: GCA_900548415.1. GTDB lineage: Bacteria > Bacteroidota > Bacteroidia > Bacteroidales > Porphyromonadaceae > Porphyromonas > Porphyromonas vaginalis. Next base: position 4,089 of record URKO01000006.1, on the reverse strand, counting down.
ACATCACAGGCCTCTACAAATGCTCCGCAGGCACGCCGAGAGCCCATCTCCACACCAGCTGAGGAGCGCCTCGAGGGCGGTGTCACGGTAACCGTTGCGCAGGGGGATGCCGATTCGCAGGCTGCCGCCGTCGTGCCACAGAGTGAGACCCGTCGTGGAGGATATCAGATGCCTTCGCCGGACCTACTGGCAGATGTCGATCAGTCTTCGCAGACGATCGATCGGGCTGAGATCAAGGAGATCGAGCAGCTTATTATCGAGAAGCTCAGCGATCTGGGCATCGGACTAGAACCGGTCGAGGTAACCATCGGACCGACCGTGACGCTCTACGAATTTAAGTTAGACCCTAAGGTCAAGGTCAACCGCATCCGTAGCCTTGAGGACGATATAGCGATGAAGGTAGAGAGTATCGGTGGCATACGTATCATTGCCCCAATGCCTGGACGTGGTACCATAGGTATCGAGGTGCCAAACCGTAACCCGCGCACCGTCGGTATGAAGGCGCTGATCACTTCGCAGAAGTTTATCACGACCGATCAGAAGCTCCCGATAGCCATCGGGCGAACCATCACGAACGATGTCTACCTCTTTGACCTCTCTAAGATGCCGCACCTCCTGATCGCCGGTGCTACGGGTCAGGGTAAGAGTGTCGGCCTCAATGCACTCATCACTTCACTCCTATATAATAAGCGTCCAGAGGAACTCAAGCTGATCCTCATCGACCCGAAGATGCTAGAGTTTAGCATCTACGAGAGCATCGGCCGCCACTTCCTGACGAAGCTTGAGGACGAGGAGAAGTATATCATCACCGATACAAACAAAGCTCTTCCCGTCTTAGAGTCTCTCTGCGTGGATATGGACGGACGCTACGAATTGCTCGCACGTGCTAAGGTGCGCAACATTGCAGAGTACAACAAGCTCTTCCGTCAGGGGCGTCTACGTGAGGAGGATGGCTTCGTCTTCCTCCCCTACTTGGTACTCATCGTCGATGAGTTTGCCGACCTCATCATGACCACGGGACGAGCCATCGAGAAGCCTATCGCACGTCTAGCGCAGAAGGCGCGTGCAGCGGGTATCCACATCGTCCTAGCGACACAGCGTCCTAGTACAGATGTGATCACGGGTCTGATCAAGGCTAACTTCCCGGCACGTATCGCCTTCAAAGTCTCCTCGCAAGTGGACTCTCGCACCATCCTCGACACCAAGAGTGCCAAGGATCTCATTGGGCGTGGCGATATGCTTATCAACGACGGCAAGGAGATGCGACGCATCCAATGTGCCTTCATTGACACACCTGAGACGGAGCGCATCGTAGATCACATCTCTCGTCAGCCCTATCCGACAGTGCCTTACTTGCTACCTGAGCCGCCAGCTACAGAAGGTGCGGCTGGAACTGCTGGTCCTGGAGGTGGTGGCGCGTCCGAGCGCGACCCGCTCTTTGAGGAGGTGGCTCGCCATGTCGTACAGATGCAGCAGGGATCGACGAGCAACATCCAGCGACGCTTTAACATCGGGTACAACCGCGCTGGACGCATTATGGATCAGCTCTACGAGTGTGGCATCGTCTCGGCACAAGATGGTAGTAAGCCTCGCCAAGTGCTGATCGCTGATGAGACAACGCTTGATCAACTCCTAGACACTTTCTAAACGATAATCACATGAGACCAAACCTCTCCTTATCATACCAGCGACACACTGCGCCCTTTGCGATGCGTCTCCTGAGTTCGCTCTTCGCTCTGTTCCTGTGTAGTGCTTTTGCCATAGCACCTCTGCAAGGACAGCGCAAAGCGGTCTTTGACCTCAGCAAAGCACTCCAACAGTTCGAGCAGCAGGTCAAGAAAGGGGTCGCAATCACCTTTACCCTAACCTCACAGGGCACAAAGCCTCAGGAGGGCTACACATGGCTCTACGGACGTCGCTTTATGCTCAGCATGCCCGGTATGGAGGTAGCCTTCGACGGCTCGACACTGCGTATCATCAATCAGAGCGAGCGCACCTACACCTTGATGACTCCCTCCGAGCAAGACCTCACAGCTATGAATCCGCTCGCTTATATACAGCAGACCTCGCAACGCTTCCGCATCACCGAGCGCAAGAGTCCCCGAGGCATGGTCATTTACCGCTTTGTCCCCACGCAGGGTACCAACGTACTCGCAGGGGTCAAGTACTATGAGGTAACTTTCGACCAGCAGAGTCAGGCTCCTAAGCGGGTCGATCTCTACTTTGACCTAGGCGAGCAGGTCTCTTACACCATCCACAAGATACAGCCGAAGGAGCATATTACGTCACAATCCTTTACCTTTGCACCGCAAGAATACAAATCGCTTGAGGTCGTAGACCTACGCTAGGCCTCTCGCGATCCACACAATAAACTATGTACATACAGGTACTCAAATCCAAGATCCATCGTGTCCGGGTCACACAAGCTAACCTCAACTACGTGGGTAGTATCACCATCGACCGCACCCTCATGGATGCCGTGGGCATACTACCCGGAGAGCGCGTGCAGGTGGTAGACTGCAATAACGGCAACCGCCTCGACACCTACGTCATCGCTGGTGAGCCCGACAGCGGAGTCATCTGTCTCAATGGACCCGCAGCTCGTCTCGTACAGCCTGACGACATCGTCATCATCATGTCTTACGCCCTTATGGACTACGACGAGGCTCGCACCTTCCAGCCTAAGATCATCTTCCCCGATAGCGACACGAATCGTCTATAAACCACTCATCATCTCAGCAACATGTTTGAAAATCTAAACGAACGCCTAGAGCGTTCATTCAAAATACTCAAAGGACAAGGGAGTATTACCGAAATCAATGTCGCCGAAACGCTCAAGGATGTACGCCGCGCCCTACTCGATGCCGACGTCAACTACAACGTAGCACGCGACTTCACCACCCAAGTCAAGGAGAAGGCTCTCGGTCAGAACGTCCTCACGGCGGTCAATCCGGGGCAGATGATGGTCAAGATCGTCCATGACGAGCTGGCCACACTAATGGGTAGTGAGGCGGTGGCGATCAACCTCAAGGGCAGCCCCGCCATCATCCTCATGTCAGGACTGCAGGGCTCGGGTAAGACGACCTTCTCAGGCAAGCTCGCCAATATGCTCAAGAAGCAGGAGCAGCGCAAGCCACTCCTCGTAGCGTGTGACGTATACCGCCCCGCTGCTATCCAGCAGCTACACGTACTGGGTGAGCAGATCGGCGTACCCGTCTACAGCGAGCCGGACAGCAAAGATCCCGTACAGATCGCCCGCAATGCGATAGCCCACGCCCAGCAAGAGGGACTAGACACCGTCATCATCGATACCGCAGGTCGTCTAGCCGTCGATGAGGAGATGATGAATGAGATCAGTAGCATCAAGGAGGCGATCCGACCTGATGAGACACTCTTCGTCGTTGACTCCATGACTGGTCAGGATGCGGTCAATACCGCAGCCGAGTTTGACAAGCGACTCGACTTCGATGGTGTGATCCTCACCAAGCTCGATGGTGACTCACGTGGTGGTGCTGCGCTCTCTATACGCAGTGTTGTCAATAAGCCGATCAAGTTCGTCGGTACTGGCGAGAAGATGGAGGCGCTGCAGGTCTTCCACCCCTCACGTATGGCCGACCGTATCCTCGGCATGGGAGATATCGTCTCACTCGTCGAGCGTGCGCAGCAGCAGTACGACGAGGAGGAAGCAAAGCGCCTAGAGGCTAAGATCGCTAAGAACCAATTTGACTTCGACGACTTCCTCGCGCAGATCGCTCAGATCAAGAAGATGGGTAATCTCAAGGATCTCGTCTCTATGATCCCTGGAGTAGGCAAGCTGGTCAAAGACCTAGACATCAGCAACGACGCCTTCAAGGGTATCGAGGCGATCATCCACTCCATGACCCCCGAGGAGCGTGCCAAGCCTAGCATCCTCGATGGTTCACGCCGCAAGCGCATCGCTGAGGGTAGTGGTACCTCTGTTGCTGAGGTCAATAGGCTCATACAGCAGTTTGACCAGATCAGCAAGGTCATGCGCAAGATGCAGAGCAGTGGCTTCGGTCGTACTCAAGCTAAGAAGCAAAAGAAAAACAAGAAGCGTCGCTAGTCTCC
>URKO01000005.1 GCA_900548415.1 uncultured Porphyromonas sp. | reverse complement strand
CACTTTTTCCCGACACAGCGCCGTTTCGATGTATTGTCGGTTCTAAATTATTGTAACGAACCAGCGTGGAGTTTGCCCAGCCAGTGCTGGTGCATTTGATAGTTGAATCTACGCTAACCTGTGACTACCGATCTATTTAGTACCTTTGTAGTTCAAGTGGCTCTTACTGCTTTACCTGCTCCGCAGGGCGAGGAGTCTCTGGTGCCTAGCTATACATCTCTAGAATTAAGTCTTATGAAGCTCCTTACCGATTCGTCACGGTCTCTGCTCTCGATAGCTTGTCTGCTCTTGCTCTGTGCCACAGCGTGGGGGCAGGCTCCGATGAATTCTAATTACCAGACCTACATACGTACCTATGCCGATGAGTGCATACGCCAGATGAAGCGTCACAAGATCCCCGCGAGCATCACGATGGCGCAGGGACTGATCGAGACGGGAGCTGGATCTAGTCGCCTAGCGCGTGAGGGCAATAACCACTTCGGTATCAAGTGCCACCGCGCTTGGCAGGGACAGCGTATCTATGCTGATGATGATCTCAAGGGAGAGTGCTTTCGCAAGTACCGCTCTGTGGGCGACTCCTACGAGGATCACTCCAACTTCCTCAAGCAACCTCGATACCAAGTACTATACACCTACCCTATCACGGACTATCAGGCTTGGGCTAGGGGGCTACAGCAGTGTGGCTATGCGACGAACAAGGGCTACGCCAATATGCTCATCAAGGTGATCGAGCAGTACGAGCTCTACGAGCTGGATCGTGGACGCTATCCGCGCTGGATGTCGGGTCGCCCCGCACCGACCTATACGCCCTCTGACGATGATCCTAAGACAAAGCTCACGCATGAGGGATTCTTTAGCTACGGACTCCTATATGTACTTGCCAACGAGGGTGACTCGCTTGAGTCGATCGCTCGTGAGATGGGCATAAGTCTCAAGCGCTTAGCCGACTACAACGATATGCCGGTAGACTTCCCCATTCAGGCTGGCGATGTGATCTATCTGGAGCGCAAGAACAGGCGCGCCACGCCAGACTATCCCGATCATGTGGTGCAGGTGGGTGAGTCGATGCACGACATATCACAGCGCTACGGCATACGCCTCGCTCGTCTCTATCGTATGAACCACCTAGACTACGACTATGTACCCGAGGAGGGCGACGTACTCCGACTCCGCTAATCTCTAACTTCTAAGGTCTAATCTCTAATTTCTAAGGTCTCTATGAACCGATATATGCGTCGTGGCGTTTCTGCCGCAAAAGAAGATGTACACAAGGCTATTGCTCACATAGACAAGGGGCTCTACCCGCAAGCCTTTTGCAAGATACTACCTGACATACTGGGTGGCGATCCCGACTATTGCAACATCATGCATGCCGATGGGGCTGGTACGAAGTCTTCGCTGGCTTATATCTACTGGCGAGAGACGGGCGACCTCTCCGTGTGGCGAGGCATAGCTCAGGATGCGATCGTGATGAACCTCGACGACCTCCTCTGCGTGGGTGCCACCTCGGGCATGCTCCTCTCCTCGACCATCGGGCGCAACAAGCAGCTCATCCCTGGCGAAGTGATCGGAGCTGTCATCAATGGCACCGAAGAGATCTTAGCACAGATGCGTGAACTAGGGGTGGAGATCTACCTCACAGGGGGCGAAACGGCTGACGTGGGCGACCTGGTCCGTACGATCATCGTAGACAGCACCGTGACCTGCCGTATGCGTCGGAGCGACATCATAGACAATGCGCACATCGCTGACGGAGACGTGATCGTCGGCTTTGCCTCCTATGGACAGGCAACCTACGAGGAGCGTTATAATGGCGGTATGGGGAGCAACGGGCTTACCTCTGCACGGCACGATATACTCTACCATGCACTCGCTGAGAAGTATCCCGAGAGCTACGACCCCGCTGTGCCTGACGACTTAGTTTACAGTGGTAGTCGTGAGCTACTCGCAGAGGTACCTGGAACAGGGCTTACGGTCGGCGAACTGATCCTCTCCCCCACACGTACCTACGCACCACTTGTGGCGAAGCTACTCAAAGAGATGCGCCCCGCCATACATGGACTGATCCACTGTACAGGAGGCGCACAGACGAAGGTGATGAACTTCGTCACCAACAAACATATTATTAAGGACCATCTCCTTCCGGTTCCCCCGCTCTTCCAGATGATTGCCGAGGAGAGTGGAGCTGACGCTGCGGAGCTGTACCAAGTCTTCAACATGGGGCACCGCCTGGAGGCTTACCTGCCTGCCGAGCAGGCTGAGGAGGCTATCGCCGTGGCGCGACACTTCAACATCGATGCACAGATCATCGGTCGTGTCGAGGCGGCCGACCAGAACCGCCTGACACTCGTTACGCCCTTTGGCACAGTGGAGCGATAGTCCTAGACCCTTACATCACTTAGCAGACCTATATGAACGATTTACTCAACCGCATAGAAGCTCTGGGGGCACGCCACGAGGAGCTAGAGACATTGATCACCGACCCTAGCGTCATTGCTGACGGCAGACGCTTTGCCACCCTTAGCAAGGAGTACACCCATCTGGGAGAGATACTCAAGGCGGGCGGGCAGTACAAGCAACTCTTGACACAGCAGGAGGAGGCCGAGAGCACGCTCCAAGATGCCGACAGCGATGAAGAGCTAAAAGCGATGGCGCGCGAACTGCTCGCTGAGGCTAAGGAGGAGATCCCTAAGATGGAGGAGGAGATCAAGCTACTCCTCCTACCGAACGATCCAGAGGATGACAAGAACGCTATCGTCGAGCTACGCGCTGGCACAGGCGGTGACGAGGCGGCACTCTTTGCGGGTGACCTCTTCCGTATGTACTCGCGCTACTGCGAGACGAAGGGGTGGAATGTCACCGTGAGCAGCTACACAGAGGGTGGCACGGGTGGCTACAAGGAGATCGTACTCAATGTTACAGGTACGGGCGTGTACGGTACGCTCAAGTATGAGAGTGGCGTGCATCGTGTGCAGCGCGTCCCCCAGACGGAGACGCAGGGACGTATCCACACCTCGGCAGCGACCGTGGCCGTACTGCCTGAGGCTGACAAGTTTGAGGTCAACATCAACGAGGGTGAGATCAAGTGGGACACCTTCCGCTCTAGTGGTGCTGGTGGACAGAATGTCAACAAGGTGGAGTCTGGCGTGCGCCTTCACTATCCGTGGCGCAACCCCAATACGGGTGTCGTGGAGGATATAACGATCGAGTGTACCGAGACGCGTGACCAGCCGAAGAATAAGGAGCGTGCGCTGTCACGGCTTCGCACTTTCATCTATGACAAGGAGCATCAGAAGTATATCGACGAGATAGCTTCACGTCGTAAGACGATGGTCTCGACGGGTGACCGCTCGGCTAAGATCCGCACCTACAACTTCCCGCAGGGTCGTGTCACCGACCACCGCATCGGTCTGACGGTACACAACCTGCCTGGCGTGCTCGGTGGCGACTTGCAGCCGATCATCGACGCACTCATCGTCGCTGAGAATACGGAGCGCCTCAAAGAGGCCGCCCTCTGATTCCGACTAACGCTTGGGAGCTTAGCTTTGACACTCCTATATGATACTTTTTCACTACCTTAGTAGACCGTATACGATTACTCACTTCAAATAAACAGAAGACTATCTCATGAATCGCGAGCAAATCATAGCACAAATACGAGCTAAGCGCAGCTATCTCTGCGTGGGTCTCGATCCAGATATACAGAAGTTGCCTCCACACTTGCTGAAGGGGGATAATCCTATTCTGGACTTCAACAAGGCGATCATCGATGCCACAGCACAGTACGCTATCGCATTCAAGCTGAACTTGGCTTTTTATGAAACCCTTGGGGCTTTCGGCATGCAGGTCTTTGGCGATACGGTGGACTACATACGTCAGAACTACCCAGAGCAGCTGATCATCGCCGATGCTAAGCGTGGCGACATAGGCAATACGAGCAAGATGTATGCGCGTGCCTTCTACGAGAACTTTAAGGTCGATGCGCTCACCGTGGCTCCCTATATGGGTAGCGACAGTGTGCTGCCTTTCCTAGAGTATAGCGACAAGTGGGTGATCCTACTCGCCTTGACGAGCAATCAGGGGGCGCAGGACTTTCAGATGCTCCATACAGGCGAGGAGACTTGTCTCTTCGAGCAGGTGCTCAAGACGGCTCTGAGCTGGGAGGGCGCGGACCATATTATGTTTGTCGTAGGTGCTACGCAGAGCAATCTGATGCAGCGTGTGCGGGCGGTAGCTCCAAATGCCTTCCTCCTCGTACCAGGTGTGGGAGCTCAGGGCGGTAGTCTAGAGGCGGTCGCAGAGCATGCGATGACGAGCGACTGCGGACTGATCGTCAATAGTTCGCGAGGCATCATCTATGCGGGCAATGACGAGCGCTTTGCCTCTGCCTCTGCGCAGGCAGCCTCTGACCTAGCGCGCCAGATGGAGCAGACGCTCATTGACAAGGGTATCATAGACTAATATAACAAGGTAGATGTATACAGTTGCAGACATTGCCAAGCTAATCGGTGGTACGATAGAAGGCGACGGCACAGCTCAGCTACAAGGCTTCGCAGGCATTGAGCAGGCGAAGGCGGGTGACTTGAGCTTTCTCGCTAATATGAAGTACGAGCCCTATCTCTACACGACACATGCCTCGGCGGTGCTCGTCGACGAGAAGTTCGCTCCGACACAGCCTTGCTCTACGACTTTGATCCGTGTGGCAAACCCTTACGAGACGCTCTCACAGCTGATGCGGCTCTACGTCTCTCAGCAGGAGCCTCGCTGGACGGGCGTCCACCCGACGGCTATCGTAGACCCTTCGGTAGAGATACCCAAGGAGTGCATCATCGGCCCGTACGTCTGCATCGAAGCGGATGTTAAGCTCGGCGAACAGGTCATCATCTCGGCACACTGCGTCATCGAGGCCAACTGCTCTATCGGTGACCACACGACACTACACCCACGGGTTACGCTGTACTCGGATAGTATCATCGGCCATCATTGCCGCATTCATGCGGGCACAGTGATCGGTGCTGACGGCTTTGGCTTTGCCCCTACGGAGCATGGCTATGACAAGATCCCGCAGATAGGACATGTGGAGGTAGGAGACAACGTGGAGATAGGTGCGAATAGTTGCATCGATCGCGCTACGATGGGCGTGACACGCATCGCTTCGGGGGTTAAGATCGACAACCTCGTGCAGATCGCACACAACTGCACCATCGATGAGCACACGGTCATCGCCGCCCAAGCGGGACTAGCAGGCTCAGCACACATCAAGGAGTGGTGCCAGCTGGGCGGTCAGGTGGGCATAGCTGGTCATCTCACCGTGGGCGACCACTCGCAGCTCGGTGGACAGACGGGCGTACTGGGCAGTCTCCAGCCGCACAGCGTCGTAATGGGTGCTCCCGCCATGCCTGTAGGCAAGGCACTACGTGCCTTCGCAATGCTGCCTAAACTCCCTGAGCTGATGCGCCGTGTAGACAAGCTCGAAGAGCAAGCCTCCGCGGAAACTAAATAGACACATTTGTAAAAGCAGACACACTCACGTTATGAATCAGTACACACTCGCTACGACACTCACCTTCCAAGGTGTAGGACTTCACACAGGAGCCAAACGCACCTTGACCCTTTCCCCTGCGGAGCCCCATAGTGGTTACCAGATCTGTCGCTCCGACCTCGAGGGGCACCCCGTGATCCCCGCTTATGCGGACTATGTCACGACGACGCAGCGTGCTACTCGTATAGAGCGTGGCACTGTGCAGGTCTCTACGCTCGAGCATTGCCTCAGTGCACTCTATGCGCTCGGTGTGGACAACTGTCTCATCACGGTCGATGGTGACGAAGCGCCTATACTAGACGGCTCTGCACAGCCTTATGTGCAGGCGATTCAAGAGGCGGGACTCAAGGAGCAGTCTGCTACTCGTGAGGTCTTTGTGGTACGTAAGCCTATCGAGGTGAAAGATGAGGAGACAGGAGCCTCCATTCTCCTTCTCCCATCAGATCAGCTTGGCGTCGAGGCGCACATAAGCTTTGCCTCCCCGCTACTGAGCAACCAATACGCTTCGCTGCGTGACCTCAGTCGCTATGGCGAGGAGGTCGCCGAGGCACGCTCCTTCGTTTTCGTACGAGAGATACTGCCTCTCCTCAGTCAGGGCTTGATCAAGGGTGGAGACCTAGCCAATGCGATGGTGATCAACGATGAGCCACTCTCAGAGAGCGATGCCAAGGCACTGGCGGAGGCTCTGCATCGTCCTATAGCAGAAGTGAATCAGCTAGGCGTGATCAACCCAAAGGAGGGCATCCCGAACGAGCCCGCACGTCACAAGATCATCGACATACTAGGCGACCTAGCCCTGGCTGGCATCTTCGTGCAGGGACATATCATAGCAACCAAGCCTGGCCATAAGATCAATAACAAGCTAGCACGGGCGATCCGCAAGGAGATCAAAGGGATGGAGACACAGCCGCCCGTCTATGATCCCAATGCGACACCTGTACTCGATCTGAACCAGATCAAAGGTCTCCTACCACACCGCTATCCTTTCCTCCTTGTGGACAAGGTGATCCACCTAGACAAGGACCATATCGTGGGGGTTAAGAATGTGAGCTTCAACGAGACCTTCTTCCTCGGTCACTTCCCCACAGAGCCAGTTATGCCAGGCGTACTCATCGTTGAGGCGATGGCGCAGACCGCTGGGCTACTCGTACTCAGCGGCATCGAAGACCCCGAGCGCTACTCAACCTACTTCCTGACGATCAACAATGTAAAGTTCAGAAACAAGGTCGTGCCAGGCGACACCCTCCTCTTTAAGGTGATGCTCACCAGTGAGGTGCGTCGTGGCTTAGCCAGCGTCAGAGGACTGACCTTCGTGGGCAACCAGCTCGTTTGCGAGGCCGACTTCATGGCTCAGATAGTAAAGAATAAGGAGTAAACAATCATATCCACTATATGGCTCAAACGCTTATATCTCCTCTTGCTCAGGTGCATCCTGAGGCACAGATAGGAGCTGAGGTGACGGTCGGACCTTTTGTCACCATCGAGGCCAACACGGTCATCGGCGACCGCACAATCCTAGACCAAGGCTGCATAATTCGCAGCGGAGCGCGCATCGGTAGCGACTGTCACATACATCCCTACGCCGTCATCGCAGGTATACCACAAGACCTTAAGTTCAAAGGTGAAGAGACGACCGCTGTCATCGGCGATCATACCACCATCCGAGAGTTCGCCACGGTCAATCGTGGTACCGCCTCGCGTGGCACCACTGTCGTCGGGAGTAACTGCCTCATCATGGCTTACTCACACGTAGCGCATGACTGCATCCTCAAGGATCACATCATCCTAGGCAATGCGACACAGCTCGCTGGAGAGGTCGAGATAGACGACTACGCCATCCTCAGCGGTGCCGTACTGGTACATCAGTTCGTACGCATCTCGCAGCACGTGATGATACAGGGAGGCTCTAAGGTGACCAAGGACATACCACCCTACTGTCTCGTGGGGCGCGATCCGATCGTTTACTGTGGCATCAACATCGTAGGACTACGTCGCCGGGGCTTCACCAACGACCAGATCTTCCTCATCAACGACGTCTACCGCACACTTTATCAGGGTGGACTCAACAACAGCGAGGCACTCGTAGAGATACAGAGTCGCTATCCGCAGTGCTACGAGCGCGACCTCATCTACAACTTCATCAGCGACAGCAAGCGCGGTATAGTCCGCGGATCGATGGACTAGCTCTAGACAAAAGATCCAAGACCGTAGCCAAGTCGCCATCAACCAACTAAAGACCAGCTGAAACAATGAAAAAGATACTCGTCGGACGCCAATGGGGTACCACGGATAGTTATATCCTCGAGCGTGATCATCTCTCCATCCACGACCTCGTGGAGCGTGTCGCTCAGCGCTTTGTCGCAGAGCTGAGGAGTATCTCAGGGCTGCCACAAGGCATCATCTACGTCTTCGCAGGCCCTGGCAATAATGGAGCGGACGGACTAGCCATCGCGAGACGCCTCCTGCAGGAGGGACACCGAGTGCACTGCTACCTCTTTTGCAAACAAGAGGACGAGCTCTCGGAGGCTTGTGCTTGGCAGCAGACGAAGCTAATGGAGTTTCACCCAGACGCCCTGACCATTGTTGCTGATGAGTTTCAGCCTCCGCTCTTGACCGCTCAGACGCTCGTCATCGATGCACTCTTTGGCACAGGTCTCTCGCGTCCTCTCGAGGGTGGCTTTGCGGTGCTGGTAGAGCAACTTATCAACGCTTCGCCAGCCACAGTCATCGCCGTAGATGTCCCCTCAGGGCTCTACGACAAGGACAATAGCGAGAACAACCTCCAGGCGATCATCAAGGCGGACTACACCCTCACCTGTGAAAGCCCCAAGATAGCTCTACTTCTATCAGACAACGAGTGCTACACTGGCACGCTACGCATCCTCTCACTCAGTCTCAACATGGATGACGACCCCGCCATCCAAGCCGACTACTATCTCTACACCCCGCAGGATGCCCGTAGAGCCTTGAAGCCTCTCTCGCACTTTGCGCACAAAGGCACGCAGGGACACGCCCTCCTCATCGCAGGCTCCGAAGCGATGGCAGGTGCAGCCATGCTGGCTAGTATGGGCGCCATGCGCTCGGGACTAGGCAAGCTCACGATGCATCTACCTAGCTCACTGGCGCAGCTAGCGAACACACTCCTCCCCGAGGCAATCGTGGAGAGGGACAAGGAGGAGACCATCGTTGGTAACCTGCCTAAGGATCTGCACAACTACCAGGCTATAGCCATGGGGCCAGGCATTGGCACAGCCCCGCTCACACTGCATCTCTTGGAGCATTTGCTGCAAAACATACAGCCCGAGACTCCCCTACTACTCGATGCCGATGCGCTGAACCTCCTAGCACTCCACCCCGAGCTGCTGAGCGTCTTGCCCAAGGAAACCATACTCACACCGCATCCTGGCGAACTAGACCGCATCACAGGAAGCTCTCTCGATGATCATCACCGCCTGACCAAAGCGCAGGAGCTAGCCATGGAGCAAGAGATCATCGTCGTACTCAAGGGGGCTAACACGGCCACCTGCCTGCCAACGGGCGAGGTTATCTTCAACAGCTCAGGCTCACCAGCCCTTGCCACCGCAGGCAGTGGAGACGTACTCACTGGCATCATCCTCTCGCTCCTAGCGCAGGGCTACACACCCGCTGAGGCAGCTCCGCTAGGCGTTTACATCCATGGGCTGACGGCCAATCATTATGGCGAGCGACACTCGCCACGCGGTATGATAGCCCGCGACATAGCAGAGATGCTCCCCGCTGTCCTCAAGATTGTCGAGCAGTAATCTTGCACCTATTATATAGTACTGCAAAGTTATGAAGCATCTTCGGCACCAAAGCCTCTTATTACTCACAGCACTCCTCTGCCTGCTCGTGAGCCTGCCCAATTGCTCCAAGCGCAAGACTGCCGAAGAGCTACTACAAGAGGCGATCGTACAGCAGTACCAGAGCGTTGGCAAGCTACTACTTACAGAGACCACCCTCCAGAAGGCGGTCACCTTGCAGGATCCCAAGATATCTTTCTACGATATCAGTAGCTTCAAGGACTTCGCCACATGGCTGAGCAATCAAACGAAGGTAGGCAACCGTGTAGGCATCTACTCCTTTGATGCCACACTGGTGAGCTATACCGACTTGACAGGCTTCTCAGCAGACGACGTCAGCTACGACAAAGAGCAACAGCAGCTCACCGTCTACATATCTCCCATACAGGTGGAGCTACGAGGGCGAGACTTCACGCTACGGACCGAGTATGAGTATGTAGCCCCCCTCCGAAACGCTATCACCCCGCAAGACCGTGCGCGTGTCAAGGATCGAGCCTACCAAGTACTCCAGCAGGAGATCACCTCCAATGATCAGCTCATAGCTCAGATACGACAACGCTCTATCGAGAAGCTACGCCGATGGCTCACACAGCTCCTCCTCTCCTACGAGCTACCGCCTACGGTCGTCATCGTAGAGCGAGGCTCAGCACTCATACAGCCTAACACACAGACCACCTCACCACAGTAGCTCCTCAGTCTTATGGGCAAATGGCTTAAGCGTATACTTTACATACTCCTAGCGATACTGCTTCTAGTCGGTATCGTACTCCTATGGCGTAGCTGCTCCAAGAGTCAGAGCGAGGACTACAACGATGTAGTCACGCACGCTATGACCGTTCGCTCGATCGAGGAGATCCTCAAGCTCTCCACAGGCGAGTGCTACCAAGAGATCCCCATGGTCGATACCATCGATGGTGTGGTACTAGCCTACGTCATACAGGCGCGTACCTACATAGACTTCGATATAGACAAGCTCCCCACGCATTTGCAGGGCGACACGCTCTACGTACAGCTACCCCCCGAAGAGGTCACCCCGCACGAGATAGGCTACACAGTGATCGATGTACATCCGCTCCGCCAAGGCTTTACCACGAAGACACTCACCGCAGAGCAAGAGAATAGAGCCAAGCGGCGCATCCCGCAGCGACTCATCAACGAAGTATACCGTGCAGGCTACATCCGCAACGCACGGCAGCAGGCCCGCGAAGAGTTGGCACGCTTTCTCTCCATCGCTCACCCTACGGTCATCGTCGTAGACCGCTATCCCGATGGGGTGCGAGGCGCCTTCTTTGCCGATACCGTCTACATAGACCACCGTATACTATAGAGGGGGGCTAACTCTCATTTTGAGACTGTTGCATAAAGGCGAATCGCTGTGTTGCTTTCGGGATTCGGCGTTATGCAACAGTCTCATTTGTAGATTTCCTCGGGAGAGATCCGAGTCTCCGTGAATGTCTGAGTAGATAGAATCTAGCCGTAGGGATACGTAGAGGTACTCGGTCCGCACTCCCCCGTTATCGTCCTATACAGCACCAAGCAAACTGGTCGTAATGCGTCAGCCCTGGCACACCTAGTATGACGCGTACCCGTTTTGTCGTTTTCGGGTACATATCGCTTGCCACGTGTACCCGTTTTGCCGTTTTGGGGTACACGTGTGGTGAGTCGCAGTAATGACACTGTGACTCACCACGACGTGGCGGACTCTATCGAATGATACCTGGGAGTACCTTGCTGGCACCACTCGGAGTGATGATGCGTGCTATGTACTTACCATCTGGTAGAGACACGGGTAGAGAGATCTGCCTCTCCTGTGTCGTAGTACTCCAGACTACTTCTCCCGACACATCGTATAGAGAGATAGTCAGGGGCATGTCCAGCGCACCCTTAGAGATGATGAGATTTCGCCCATCTATATAAGCTTCGATTGCATTAGTCTCATAAGCTAGAGGAGCCTCATTGGCTGTATAAGCACTGCCTAGTAAGCGAATTATCGTATTGAAGAACTCGATCTCCAGGTCGCTATTACCATTCATCGTATAGAAAACGATCGTCTTACCATCACCACTGATACGAGGTATGCCGATACATACAGAGCTCATCATCGGATCGATTTGGTTAGCATAGAACTCCGATAGATCACTGCCCGAATGCTCTTTAATCCACTGCAGGAGCGGTATGCTCTTGTTGCTCTTCGGATCTACTGCATGAGCTCTCCAGAAGAGCATTCCAGGATTGGAGAGGCAGACGACACTCCCATCATACAATACATCAAAGGCGCAAAGCGCAAAGTCACTCTCCGGCTTTAAGATCTGATAGCTATCTGTCGTTACATCCCAGACGAAAGGCCTTAGCTGGGGCATACTACCGCCCTCACTACTATTCTCATATAGTGCCGTGCAGAACTTCATCTGAGGACGAGAGAAGTGGGTCACCTGCATGATCGTAGCTGTGTACTGCCCCGTACGCTCATCACACTTTTTCAACCACTCATCGAAGGCTTTATTGTAGCGATCCTCTTGCTCAGTGCGCTCAGGCGTGCCAGGCTCAGCGGTCACATACTCATCGTAGACAGGTGGCATACCAGGCTTGGGTTTGTCTGGATTGATAAAGAGCTTCTCCATCGGCAGAGTATAAGTGTAGCTACCATCAGTCTGTCGAGTCCACTTGATGTACTGCATTTCAAAGCCCGAGCGACCATTCTGGCGACCCACTAGTATCTGCGCATCTGGAGAGATAGCCTCCACTTTGTTGTACTGTGGCTTACAGCCCATCAGATCCTCTTCTGGCTCTGGTAGAGCGGTAAAGAGATAGGTACCATCTGCCTGACGCTCACCTATGACTGGTTGATGGCTGAGTGCATCTAGAGATTGACTATTCCCAATGATCCACTTGCCATCCTCTGTAGCATCTGAGGGCATGAGACCATAGTCGGAGTTGGGTGCTTTAAGGGCGATCTCCTTACCTTGCGGTGTACGTATATAGGCTTCGCAAGCCTTCTGTGGCGAGTAGACCAAGATGACAGACCCATCGGAGAGAACCTTGATCACCTGTACGCCCTCTCGGCTTTCGGCCTCGAGGACCTCCACTTTGTCACTCTCCGTATCATAAACGAAGCTGACATAGACGGGGTTACCCCATCCTCCATATATGTAGCGACCATTGTCACTGACGCCTTTGACCGCGTAGTGATTGACTTCATCAGGAAGGACCTCAGGCCCTGACGTGATCGTAATTCCCTGTCCAAACACTCCTAGTGACAAGGTGCAAAGGATAAGAATCAGTAGTTGAATTTTTCGCATAGCTTAATGTGTTTAAGATATTTGATTGGTATAAAGATTCTTACGTAGAGAGGCGACCATTCTAGATGATCCCGATCATTTCACTTTT
>URKO01000004.1 GCA_900548415.1 uncultured Porphyromonas sp. | reverse complement strand
ATATTTCCATCAGACCCTCTTTACTACCCAACGAAAAGTATGATAGAAAGATTATGATTGGGAGTTCAATCAAAGCAAATGCTATGGTCATTGTCCAACTATTATTTCTTAGTGCCGTCTTCATCACAGACCTGAATAGCAATAGTGTTCTAAGCGTTGTCTCTGCTGAACATCAGGAGGGAGCAAAGGCTTTCTCCCTTTAGTTGAGAAAACAATGTGATAATACAGAGCTGTGTAGTTGCCTACATACATGACTTATTGATTTATTTGTCGGGGCGAGCGAAGAGTGCTTTGTAGAGCGTCGAGAGGATTTTGTCGGCTTGGTAGACGGTGGTGACGTTATGCCACTTGACGCTGCGGTGACCCTCACGGGTCTCGCGCACTTCGCACGCTTTGCCGTAGCTAGCCACGCTCTTGAGGAGTATGTCGAAGGCTTTGCTCTGATAGTATGCCGAGCCACTGGGCGGTAGGAAGAGGATCATCTGCTCACGACGTAGCGATACCTTGACGATGCCAAGGTGGCTGGCCATCCGTCGCAGACGGGGTACCATGAGAAGCCCCTTGGTCTGCGGTGGTAGTGCGCCAAAGCGGTCTCGTAGGCGATCGGCGAAGTCTTTTAGTTCGCGGTCGCTCTCTAGCTCGTCTAGCTCACGGTAGAGCAAGATGCGCTCGCTGTCTTGCGGTATGTATTCGTGGGGTAGGGAGAGGTCGAGGTCGGTATCGATCGTGGTGTCGGTGAGCGCATTGCCCAGCTCGGCCTGTTGCTCCGTCTGAGCGGCAAAGAGCGCAGCAAAGTCCTCCTGCTTGACCTCTCGCACCGCTTCCTCAAAGACTTTGCGGTAAGTCTCGAAGCCTAGATCCGCAATGAAGCCACTTTGCTCTGTACCTAATATGTTGCCGGCACCTCGTATGTCTAGATCCTGCAGAGCGATGCGCATACCGCTGCCGAGATCGGAGAAGCTCTCGATAGCCTTGACACGCCGTGCGGCAGCCTCTGTGAGGGTGCCTAGCGGAGGGGTGATCAGATAGCAGTATGCCCGCTGGCTACCACGCCCCACACGTCCGCGGAGCTGGTGCAGGTCGCTCAGTCCGTAGCGGTGAGCGGAGTTGATGATGATCGTATTGACATTGGGCATGTCGATGCCATTCTCGATGATCGTCGTGGCTAGGAGCAGGTCGTACTTGCGCTCGGCAAAGTCTAGGAGTATCTGCTCCGTCTCGCTTGGTGTCAAGCGCCCGTGGGCAATCGCTATGCGGATGCCGGGGACGCACTCCTGGATCTGTCCCGCCACGCCGTGGATCGACTCAATGCGGTTGTGAACGAAGAAGACCTGTCCGTGGCGTGCTAGCTCGTACCCGATAGCGTCGGCGATGGTCTCTTGCGACCAGCGAATGAGTCGTGTCGTGACCGGCTGACGATTGCGCGGAGGCGTATTGATGTTGGAGAGGTCACGAGCGCCCATTAGGGAGAACTGCAGGGTGCGGGGTATCGGTGTCGCCGAGAGTGTGAGCGTATCCACGTTGACCTGTAGCTTGCGGAGCTGCTCCTTAGCTTTGACGCCAAACTTCTGCTCCTCGTCTATGATGAGCAGTCCGAGCGACTTGAAGGTGACTCCTTTGCCCAGTAGCCGGTGCGTACCTATTAATATGTCTACTCGTCCCTCCGCTAGATCTGCTAGGATAGCCTTCGACTGCTTGTCGCTCTTAGCCCTTGAGAGGTACTCGATACGGCAGGGCAACCCCTCGAGTCGCTGGCTAAAGGTCTGGTAGTGCTGGTAAGCTAGGATCGTCGTCGGTACCAAGACTGCCACCTGCTTGCTGTCGGCAACCGCCTTGAAGGCTGCTCGTATCGCCACCTCCGTCTTGCCAAAGCCCACGTCACCGCAGACTAGTCGATCCATCGGACGATTACTCTCCATGTCCGCCTTGATCTGCTCGATCGCTTTCAGTTGGTCGGGCGTCTCCTCATAAGCAAAGGAAGCCTCCATCTCGTGCTGCAGGTAGCTATCGGGCGAAAAGGCAAAGCCCGGCTGCTCTTTGCGCGCTGCATAGAGCGCAATGAGGTCACGAGCGATCGACTTGATCTTGGTCTTCGCACGCTCCTTGAGCTTTGTCCAGGCTCCCGTACCTAGTTTGCTGAGCTGTGGCGAGCCCTCCTCTTGCGCCTGGTACTTCGAGAGCTTGTGCAGGCTGTGGATGCTCACGAGGAGTACATCTTTGTTTTGGTAAACCAGCTTGACCACCTCACGTGGCTTGCCGTCTACCTCCGTGGTGAGGAGCCCGTCAAACTGCCCCACGCCGTGGTCGCTGTGGACGATGTAGTCGCCAGGCGAGATGGCGTGTAGCTCCTTGAGCGAGATGGCCGCATCGGCATTGCGTATGCGGTCGCTCTTGAGCTGGTAGTGGTGGTAGCGGTCGAAGACCTGATGATCGGTCAAGAGTAAGACATCCAAGTCCTTGTCCTCAAAGCCCTCGTGGACGACTAGTGGCACCCACTCGGGGAGTAGCTCCTCAGCCTCGCGCTCGATGAGTATCTCCTTGAGACGCTGCGCCTGTGCCGACGACTCGGAGAGGAAGAAGCTCTTGAAGAAGCCCCGCTTGCGCACTTGCAGCTCCTCGACCAATAGGTCAAAGTGTCGATGGATCAGTAGCTGTGGCTTCGTTGCAAAGGTGATCCGCTGGTCAACGATCGACAGCCCCTTCGTCGGAGTAGCTAGGATCTTCGTGCGCTGCTTTACCCCAGCCGTGAGTTTGTCAGGGGGGAGTAGCAGAGCTCGCATTTCCTCCTGCGTGGCAAAAGCACCCTCGTACTCCACTGCCAGCTCCGCATCGTAGAGTGCTTTCCACTGCTCAGAGAGCGACTCGTAGCGACTGATCCAGAGTTGATAGTCAGGGGATAGAAGCGACAAGAGCGAGGTCTCTCCGCCAGTGGCATCGCCCTTGACCTGTAGTGCGGGTGCTATCTCGGCACGCTCGCACTGATCTACAGAGAGCTGGCTCTCGATGTCAAAGCGGCGTATGCTATCGATCTCATCGTCAAAGAAGTCGATGCGATAGGGGTAGGTGCTCCCGTAAGAGAAGATATCCACGAGACTACCACGGTAGACCACTTGTCCAGGACTGTAGACGTAGTCCACCTCTTCGAAGCCTTCCTCGAGCAGTCGCTCTCGCAGCGTGTCACGGCTGATGACATCGCCAACGCTGAGTGTGAAGCAGCTCTGGGCGACCTCCTGCTGGGAGGGTATCGCCTCGGCAAGAGCTTCGGGGTAAGAGACGATCAGCGGTGTATCGCCCGCAGCAAGGCAGGCGAGCAGTTCGGCACGCAGCACCTCCTGCGCCGGCTCTCGCTGACCATATTTAATATGTCTATTGAAGGCTGAGGGGTAGTAGTAAGCTTTGACCCCTAGAGCCTCTAGGTCGCCCAGCATATAGCCCGCGCTATCGGCATCCTCGGCGATCACTAAATAAGGGTGCTCACGCGCCAAGGTGGCGAGGATAAAGGCGGGCGCCGAGGCGGTCACCCCCTCGAGCTCTACACAATGATCCTGCTGTAGGGCTTGGCGAAGCTCTACGATGCGTGGGTGATCGTGCCAGAGATCGAGGAGGGACATAGGGAGAGATTACTTCTGGCGCAGCTGGCGAGCCAGGATCGTATTGCGCATCAGCGTGATGATGGTCATAGGCCCTACACCGCCTGGCACAGGTGTGATGTAAGAGCAGAGCGGAGCTACCTCGTCAAAGTCGACATCGCCCACGATGCGAGAGCCGCTTTTCTTCGTTGCGTCGGGCACACGTGTGATGCCCACGTCGATGACGATGGCGCCCTTCTTGACCATCTCCTTCTTGACAAAGAGCGGGATGCCGATCGCAGCGACCACGATGTCAGCCTGACGGCAGATGGAGGCAATGTCCTTCGTGCGGCTGTGGCAGATCGTTACGGTCGCATTGCCCTGCGCACCCTTCTGGAGGAAAAGCTGCGCGATCGGTTTGCCGACGATGTTGCTTCGTCCGAGGACTACCACATGCTTGCCCTCTGTGCTGATGTTGTAGTGCTTGAGTAGCTCGATGACCCCCTTAGGCGTGGCTGGCACGAGGCACGGCTCGCCAAGGCTGAGGAGTCCCACGTTGATCGGGTGGAAACCATCCACATCCTTGCGGTAGTCTACTGCGTGAATGACCGCCTGCTCGTCAATATGCTTCGGCAGTGGTAGCTGGACGATAAAGCCATCCACCTCGGGATCTTTGTTGAGTTGCTCGATCTCAGCGATCAGCTCCTCCTGCGTGATCGACTCGTCAAAGCGCTTCGTCAGCGAGATGAAGCCGACCTCCTCGCAAGCCTTGATCTTGCTCGCTATGTAGGTCTCGCTGGCACCGTCATGCCCCACGATGATAGCACCTAGACAGGGCGGACGCTGCCCCGCAGCGACCATCTGCTGTACCTCCTTGGCGATCTCCTTCTTGATCTCGGTCGCAGTGGTCTTGCCATCTAGGCGAATGAATGATTCTTGTGTCATAGAGTGGTATTTGTATAGATGAATTTGTTGTTCTGCTTCTGATAGCAAGGTGGGCAAAGCTATCGCTGTGATGTCCACCTCTGCAAAGTTGCCGTACAAAGATACCGAAATCTAGGGGATTAACTCGGCCGTAGTCTACCCGCCAATAGTTTCCTACGGAAGAAACTGGAGTGCCAAGTGGGGCTGGCACTCGAGTTCCACCCTATTGGCACCAATGTCTCAGGCGTGTTGGAGGGTATGAAGGGTGGGAGCCACGAAGGAGAGCGGCTCGCTAGCGACGCTGGGGGTAGATGTAGGGTCGACCGGAGGCGGGGGCGGGCTGCACGAGGACGGTGGTGTGGTAGGCCGCCTGGAGGTGCGCAGCGGTAAGGACCGTCTGGGGCGTGCCGTGCGCTAGCAAGCCGTCGGGACCAAAGAGGATGAGCTCCTCGCAGTATTCGGAGGCTACGTTGATGTCGTGGAGGATCATCAGGATCGTCAGCCCCTCCGCGTGAAGCGTCTCGAGGAGCTGCATGATCTCGCTCGTGTAGCCGATGTCTAGGTGCGAGATCGGCTCGTCGAGGAGGAGGAGCTGTGGCTCCTGCGTGAGTGCTTGTGCTATGGCGACCATCTGCTGTTCGCCACCGCTCAGTTCGTCGAGTCGCTTGTCGGCTAGCTGGGTGATGCCAGTGCGCTCGATGTAGTGGGTGCAGCGTGCGTGATCCTCCTCGCTGTAACCGATCTGAAAGCGCTTGAAGTAGGGCAGTCGTCCCATGAGGACGTAGTCGTAGACCCTGAGTGGCTGAGGCATGATCTGCTGATTGACCATCGAGACGAGGCGAGCACGCTCACGGAGGGTGTAGTGGGCGAGGGGTTTGTCGAGCAAACTTATCTTTCCAGAGAGTGGGGGGAGGGCACCTGTGAGGGTTTTGAAGCAGGTGCTTTTGCCCGCTCCATTAGGTCCGATGATGGCGGTCAGGGAGCCACGAGCTATGGTGAGGTCGAGGGGGCCGATGACCGCTTTACGCCCATAGCCACAGATGAGCTGCTCGGCACGTAAGATCGTCTGACTGGTCATATCTGGTGCGAGCGTCTGGTGCGGTGAATGAGGTAGAGGAAGGCGACGCCACCGATCAAGCCGGTGATGACACCTATCGGCAGCTCGATGGGCGAAAGGATGGTGCGTGCCAACATATCGCAAAGAATGAGGAAGATGCCGCCATTGACAAAGCTCCCGACGAGGAGGACTCGGTAGTCATTGCCTAAAAGGATGCGTGTCGCCTGCGGGATGACTAGCCCGACGAAGCCGATGACGCCAGCGACGGCAACGCAGGCACTGGTTAGCAGCGAACTGAGCACGAAGAGCCATAGCACGACCCGACGGGTGTCGATGCCGAGCTGCTGCGCTTTGAGTTCGCCTAGACGAAGCGCATTGAGCGACTGCACGAAGAGGTAGCTGACCCCTAGGAGGAGCAAAGTGAAGAGGAGCATTCCCCAGACGATGAGCGGTTTACTCTCTTGTAGCGACCCCATCGTCCAGAAAATGATGCGGGAGAGTTGCTCGGCACGAGCTACCGAGAGGAGGAGCATGACGCCTGACGAAGCCATAAAGCTGACCATCACACCGACGAGGAGCATGCGCTGCACGCTTAGCCCGTGATGCTGGTAGCTATTGGCATAGACCAGTAAGATGGTGACCAAGGCACCGATGAAGCCAAAGGCGGGGAGCGTCAAGAAGGCGGAGGACAAGCCTAAGACGATGGCGAGCGTTACTCCGAGCGAAGCACCACCCGATATGCCGAGGGTGTACGGCTCGACGAGCGGGTTGCGAAAAAGCCCCTGCAGGATAGCTCCGCAGAGGCTTAGCCCGCCACCGATGGAGATGGCGTTGATGATGCGTGGCAGACGTAGCTGCATTAGGATCGTGTACTCGACCGAGGTGGGGTCGGAGAGTATCTCTGAGAGCTGCCAGAGGGAGATGGGATGAGCCCCGACATGTAGCGACAAGATGGCGACGACCAGGAGCAGCAGCACCATCAGTGGAAGCGTCCAATAAGACTTCGCAAGAGTCGGGCGGTGAGGCATGGGGGAGGAGCTTTTGCTAGATGAGGGGAACTCTAGGCGGGCGGAGGGGCTAGGTCCTTTTACTCACTAAGGTAGTCGGTCATCAGCTGCAGTGCCTCGACAAAGTGCTGTGGCGTGGGCTGGCTGACGACTTCTCCTGGGAGCGGGCAGTAGTTGCCTTGCTGCACAGCTGTGACCGAGCGCAGCTTGTGCCACGACTCTTCTGATCCGCTCTCGCTACCATGATTGGTGATCAGGAAGAGCACCTCGGGGTCTTGCTCTACGACATACTCCAGATTGAGCTGACCATTGCCCGCCATGGTGACGATGTTTGTACAGCCGCTGAAGGTGATCAGATCGTTCATGTAAGTCGATGTGGAGGCACCAAAGAGCGGGTCAAAAGCTATCTGCATGAAGGCGCGCGGATGCCAAGGACGTACCGCATTGAGCTGCTTGAGCCAGTCGACGCGTTGGTTGATCTCTGCGAGCTGAGCCTCGGCACGGTCGCTCGCGCCGACGATTTCGGCGATCTGGCGATACTGCTCCTGTATGGCGTCGTAGCTGGCGGGGTTGGTAAGCTGAACGACCTCGATGCCAGCGTTCTCTAGGGCGGAGATGGTCTGTGGAGCGGTGAAGTCGGACGCAAAGACGAGGGTCGGACGCTGTGCGATGAGTAGCTCGAGATTGGTCTGTATGGCAGAGCCTACGATGGGGACGCTGTCGGCAATCGCTTTGGTGCAGTAAGAGGTGCAGCCGACGAGGAGCGAGTCGCACGCGAGGTCGTAGATCTGATTGGTTACAGAGGGCACGAGCGAGACGATGCGTGGTGCTGGCGTCTCCTCTTCTTCTTGCTGACTTGCTTTGTGGCAACCGACCAAAAGGGGGAGCAGGAGCAGGAGCGGGAGGAGACGTAAGAGCGGTCTGCGGGACGAAGAGGTTAGAGCGGTCATAGTACGTTAGGAGTGAATGGTAAAGGTGTCGCTGTCGCGCCATACGGGGAACTTCTGCCGAAAGGCTTCTAGAGGCTCTCGCTCTAGCGTGGCGCTGAGCAGTTGGTCTGCGTATGGCTCCGCCTCGCAGATTGGCCGCCCGAGGTAGTCGTAGGCTAAGCTTTCGCCTGAGTAGTCGGTGCCAAAGGGGTCGGAGCCGATGCGGTTGACTCCGATGACGTAGGCGACATTCTCGATGGCACGAGCTTGTAGGAGCGTGCGCCAAGCGGTGATGCGGGGACGAGGCCAGTTGGCGACGACGAGCAGGAGGTCGTAGTCGAGCGAGCCGTCGGAGTGGGTGCGGTTGCGGCACCAGACGGGGAAGCGTAGGTCGTAGCAGGTGATCAGTCGTATGCGCCAGCCACGATAGGTGATGATGTCGTAGCCGTCGCCTGGCGTGAGTCGGCGATCTTCGCCAGCCATGGAGAAGAGGTGCCGCTTGTCCTGCGCATAGATCGATCCGTCAGGGAGCATGATGTAGGCGCGGTTGTAGTAGTGTGTCGGTTGCGTCTCATCGTCCCATACGAAGGCTGAGGAGGCGATCGCTATCTGATGCTCCTGCGCCAAGGCACGAAGACGCTCCAGCTCAGCCCCTTGCCAGGGACGAGCTGACTGAGCCACCTTGAGGTTGAAGCCCGTGAGCATCACCTCGGGGAAGACGACGAAGTGCGCCCCTCCTTCGGCAGCTGTGCGTATGTCCTCTGCCATGAGGCGAAGGTTTGCTTCGGGATCTGTCCAGACGATGGGACGCTGTGCGAGGAAGATCTGTAAAGCTTCGTGCTCCATGTCGAGGACTCCTTATGACTCCGCAAAGAGGTGAGGCTTCTTTGCTTGGTCGGCGTGGTACTTACTCCTTATATATAGTATGTCCTTGTCGAGGTCGCCCGTCGGGACAAACTGCTCGAAGATGCCCAGCACCTTACGCTTATAGTCGATGACGGCCAGCTGTATGGGTACGCCAGCCTCCTCGGCGATATGGTAGAAGCCGGTCTTCCACCTATCCCGAGCTTTACGCGAACCCTCAGGCGTGATGGCCACCGCAAAGTCGTCCTTAGCTCGAAAGCGATCTACGACCTGCCCGACCGTATTGCCCTTGCGACTACGATCTATCGGGATGCCTCCCATTGCCTTAAAGATCCAGCCGAGTGGCGGGACAAAGAGCTCTTTCTTCATCAAGAAGTGCGCTCTCTGTCCCACCGCTTTGTAGTATAGCTTGCCCCATATAAAGTCCATATTGCTCGTGTGGGGAGCTACACAGATGACGCTCTGTCGTGGATAGGTGGCTGGCTCGAGGAGCTGCCAACCACACCAGCGCAGTATGAGCCGTGCTAGCTTCATGCGACAGACTAAGCCTCGGGAGCTAGAAGCTCATCGCAGAGCTTGTTAACCTCACCCTCGATCTCGTTGACGAAGTGTGTGTACTCCTCACGGAGCTTGTGGTAGTAGTTGCGTACGAGCTTAGGCTCACCCTTGCCGTCTGTGTGCGAAATGCGAGCGACGAAGTCTCTCTCCGCATCGATCACCTTCATAATGAGCTGCTCGATGGCGTACTCACGCTCCTCGGGAGCTACGGAGTAGAGGATAGATAGGTCAAAGAGCATCTCCTCGACCTCGCTGTGTATTGCCTTCTTGAGAGTTTTACGACTTGCCATAGTTTGATTAGGTTATGTTAGTTATTAGCTTACGAAGAATATGATGAGCATCTGTGCCGTCAAGACACGGAGGAACATCGTCAGTGGGTAGACCGTCGCATAGCCCACGGCGGGAGCATCCTCCTCGGTGAGTCCGTTGGCGTAGGCGAGTGCAGGAGGATCGGTCATACTGCCCGCCATCAGTCCAGAGAGTGTGAGGTAGTTGACCTTAAAGACCTTCTTGCCGAGGAAGCCGACGACCAGCATCGGGATGATGGTGATGATAAAGCCGTAGCCGACCCAGTGATAGCCCCCATTTACAATGGTATCGACGAAGCCATCGCCCGCACCAATACCGACACAGGTGAGGAAGAGTGCGATGCCGATCTCACGGATCATGAGGTTGGCACTCTGTGTTGTATAGGTTACGATGCCAAACTTAGGCCCGAAGTTGCTCAGTAGGATAGCCACGATGAGGGGACCGCCCGCTAGGCCTAGCTTGACAGGCTGTGGAATGCCGGGGAACATGAAGGGGATAGAGCCGAGAAGCACACCGAGTGCGATACCGATGAAGATACCGATCAGGTTTGGCTCGTTAAGATGCTTCTGTGAGTCACCGACCAGCTCACGCACCTTGTTGACAGAAGCGTCTGAGCCTACGACACGTATCTGGTCACCCATCTGCAGTCGCATACTAGGATGTGCTACGAGATCTACACCAGCACGGGTCACGCGGGTCACGTTGACCCCATAGATCTGACGTAGCTGTAGCTCACCGAGGCGCTTACCGTTGAGCGTTTTCTTAGTGATCGTATACTTGTTACTGATGAGGTTTGACCCCGTGGGGATCCACTTCTTACGGTCTATCTCGATGCGCTGTCCGAAGATCGCCTCTGTATGATCCAGCTCATGAGGCTGACCGATGACGAAGACGCGGTCATGCTCCTGCAGGATGGTGCTCCCGTTAGCGACCGTGATCTCTTGCGTCTCATGACTGTAGTGTCGTGATATGACGATGTCGCCATGCGTGAAGTAGCTCGAGAGGAGCTCCATGATAGACTTACCAAAGATAGCGGGGTTTGCCACGACAAAGGATGCTGAGCGTGCCGTATGCTCCAATGCATCATCTTGAGAGACGAAGTCCTGCTCCTCCTTGCGTAGGTTGATGCGCAAGACGGCGCGCACCACCATCATAGAGAGGATGATGCCGATCACCCCCAGCGGGTAGGCGACCGCATAGCCCATCGCTATGGAGGGGTCGGACGTACCCATGATGTCTGTGTAGGTCTGCTCAGCAGCACCTAGACCAGGCGTATTCGTTACGGCTCCCGAGAGGATACCGACCATCGTCGACATAGGTAGTCCCGAGAGGTACTTGATGACGATAGTGACGCCCACACCGAGCATGACGACTAGGACGGCTAGTAGGTTAAGCTTCAGACCTCCCTTCTTGAGCGAGGGAAAGAAGCCAGGACCCACCTGTAGACCGACTGCATAGATAAAGAGGATCAGTCCAAACTCCTTGACAAAGTGTAGGACGCCAGGGTCGATCTGCATCCCTAGAGCACCAAAGAAGATACCCACGAAGAGTACCAGCGTGACGCCTAGGGAGACCTTGCCGATCTTGATGCGTCCTAGGAGCATCCCCACGGCGATGACTAGGGCTATCAGGAAGACAGAGTGCGCTATCCCCGTGCCGACAAATAAGTTTTCAAACCAATTCATTGTACAATAAGCTTTTTACTTGATATAATGTAGCGTATATAGTGATGAGATGTCTGTGTCACAAGAGGCCTATAGAAAGGTGACTGAGATGTTACTTCCCCTTGAGTAACTGATGATACGTGGTCAAGTCTCCTAGGAGCGAGACAGCGCGCTGTGCTACTTTGTCGCGAGACATATAGTACTCGAGCCTACCCTCATCGTAGTAGCAGCGTGAGAGGATCTCCATGTTGAGGTAGTCACGGATGAAGCTCTCGTAAGTCTTCATCAGCCGAGGCGTGTCGGCCTTGAGACTTTTCTGAAAAGCGGCAAACTCGTCCGATACTTCATCGTAGCGCTGCTCCCCCTTGAGTGCTTCTTCCACCTTCTTGACCAGTTCGTCAGCGATAGACTTAAAGGTGAATCCGCTCTCTATCACCTTCTGCTTGTAGGCTGCATACGCCTCGTCTCCGAGGTCGAAGCTCCTGAGCGTACTCCGCTCGGGAGCTTTGTGCGTCAGTAGGTAGTCGGTGACAAAGTCATAGGTGATCGCATCAAAGAGCAGGGTACCTAGCAACGATGGGATCGAGTCTGACGGGCAGACGATGTCGGGCATGATACCTCCGGCAGCGTAGACGGTCCGTCCGCCCGCGGTTAGATAGGGTGTACCCAGTGAGTCGGTCGCATTGACCTGCTCAGCACCTCCACGATGGTTGTAGGAGAGCTTCTGTATCGAGCGTCCACTAGGTATGTAGTATCGAGCGGTAGTCAGCTTGAGTAGTCCGCCATCGGGTAGCTCGAGCGTCCCCTGTACCAGGCCTTTGCCAAAGCTCTTGCGCCCCACGATCACCGCACGGTCATAGTCCTGTAAGGCACCCGCCACGATCTCCGAGGCAGAGGCAGAGCCTTCGTTGATGAGTACGACCAGGGGAAGCTCTGTGTCAAGCGGCTCTTTAGTTGTCTTGTAGCTGTTGCTCTGCTGCGGGTAGCGTCCCTTGAGCGAAACTACGGGTTGCCCCTTAGGGATAAATAGATTGACGAGCTGTATAGCTTGCTCCATAAGCCCGCCACCATTGTCGCGGAGGTCTATGATTAGCCCGTTAAGCTTACCGCCAGCCTCTTTCTGTAGGCGGTCGTAAGCCTTGAGAAACTCCTGACTGGTAGTCGTGGAGAAGGTGTTTACCGAGATAAAGCCTATACGACCAGTGAGGAGCTCTGTGTAAGATATGGGGCTTAGGTCGATGCGCTCACGATCGAAGATGACCGTCAGTGAATCCTGCGCATACCCAGGACGACGCACTACGAGCGTGATCGGTGTACCCGGCTCGCCACGTAGCTCGTTGCGTACATCGACTACCTTCGTGTGAGAGAAGTCCTTGCCGTTGATGCGCCAGATGATGTCGGCAGGGCGTAGCCCTGCTTTGTCGGCCGCTTTGCCCTGCATGAGCGAGCCAATGATGACGACCGAGTCTTGATGCTGTCGTAGTATCGCCCCGATACCTCCGTACAGCCCTGTCGTACTCTCTTCAAAGGCTTGGGTCTCCTCTTTGTTGAAATAAACCGTGTAGGGATCTAGTTGTTGTAGCATGTAGGTGAGTGCTCCGTCGTAGAGCGTGGTCAGGTCGACCGTGTCCACAAAGAAGTTGCGCACGTTGCTCAGTACGCTCCCCATCACTGCCATGGTGGTGGTAAAGTCATTCGCAGAGCGTGACGTAGAGTTCTCTTGAGCCGACAGCCTCGTTGGGGTCCATGCTAGGACGCTGAGGAGGAGTAGCGTGAGTAGGGTGTTGGGGAGTTGTTTCATGCGATATTCACGACATTGCTACAAAGATACGGAATAAGTAGATACATCGTTAGAGGTTAGAGCTTAAAGATTAGAGCTCCGACGGCTCTGACAGTTCTGATACTCTCCGACAGCTCTAGCCAACAGCCAATAGCTAACGGCCAACAGCTAATAGCCAACACCTCTGACTGGGGAAAATCGAACGATGACTCGTTACAATAATTTAGAGTCGATTACATATCGACGTGGTGCTATGTCGGGGAAAAGTGATTTCCACGTGGATATTTCGAAATATCCAGGTGGAGAATAAAAAATTCCTCGGAGGAATGAAATGAAACTTCGGAAGAATCAAATGAAACTTCGGAAGAAATGAATCACGCCCACGTGGAAAATAAAAAACATCCACGTGGAGATTTGAGATTCCCCA
>URKO01000003.1 GCA_900548415.1 uncultured Porphyromonas sp. | reverse complement strand
TCTGATAGCTCCGATGGTCCCGATAGCTAACAGCTAACAGCCAACAGCCAATCCATGGTTGACACATTATTATATATAGGGAGCTCATCTAAGCCTCGCTTGTTGCTCATGTGTAGCTCCTGACAGAGCGATTATAGTGGGTCGGCCCTGATCTCTCGGCGGCGATGCCGAGACCAAAGGGAAGATTGTGGTATATTTGCACTGTCGGTCGTGGCTATGGATATACTATAAGTAGCTATACCCACGTTATTAGAATGCTTATGAGACATAGACTCCTATATATATACAGACCTATCTGCCTGCTACTGGTCATGCTGCTTGCCACGCTGCTGGGACTGGAGGCGCAGTCCGCATCCTATGCTCCGCTTCGTGAGGGACACTGGGTGCGACTCTCTGTGACACGCACTGGCGTGCATAAGGTTACCTTTGCGGCATTGCGAGAGGCGGGCATAGACAATCCCGCCGAGGTTCGTCTCTTCGGGCGAGGCGGAGCGATGCTCAGCGAGGTACTAGAGGATAACAGTTTGCAGCTGACGCCTGTCCCCACCTATGTGGCTGATGAGGCGGTCTATTTTTACGCTACGGGGACGACCGAGTGGATCCCTGAGGTGTCGCAGCAGACCTTCCGCCATCAGCAAAATATCTATAGCAACAAGGGGTACTACCTAGCGACTGATCGCGCGGATCTGCCAGCGCACCGTGTCGACTCTCAGGTTGCGCAACAGGCTACGGAGACGGCTGTGCGGACGAGCTTCTTGGCGCATGTGGTGCATGAGGAGGATCGCCACTCGTTGCGTGCCTCGGGACGTAAGCTCTTTGGCGAGCCGATCGGGGGACATCCGCTTTCGGTATCGCTCTCGCTACCGACGCCACTGGTGTCTGCAGCTGAGGGACAGCTGGGTGTGGCTTATGTGGGGTTACCTGACAAAGATCAGACGCTGGAGCTGACGGTGCAGCTAGGTGGTGAGACCTACAAAGATGTCATCAGGTGGAGTGAGGATAGCTCCACGAGTACCTATCTGGCTGGGATTCATCATGCTAAGCGCTTTGCTGCGCACCTTCCCTCTGAAGCTCAGAGCGTGGAGGCGCAGCTACAGATAGCACCTGCAGGGCGGGCGACTTATCTAGACTATGTGACACTGGTGGCACCAGTCGCTTTGCAGTATGGGGGCAAGGGACAGTTGGCCTTTCGTAATTTCTCCGCAACGCCAGGCGCGATTGCCGAGCACCGCATCGGGATGACAGGCTCTGCTGGTGCACTACAACTGTGGGGATGTACGGCCGAGGGGCAGGTAACGAGCTTGTCCGCAGCGGAGCAGGGTGGCGCCTTGACCTTTACGGGTGCGGTGACAGACGGAACGGGCCGTCCTGTGGAGTATACGCTCTTTGCTCTGACAGATGCTTATCCTGTGGAGCAGGTGGTGACACTGCCTCATGGAGGGGTGCGTCTAGACACGGTGCCGGACTATCTGATGATCACGACAGAAGCATTGCGCCCTGCAGCAGAGCGCTTGGCCATCTACCACAGAGCGCACTCGGGGCTACGGGTGCAGGTGGTGACGCAACAGGAGCTTTTTGATGAGTATAATGGTGGCACGCCCGATGCGACGGCTTATCGCTTGATGCTGTGGAACTATAAGCAGCGCTACGAAGCGGAGCATGGTGCGGGTAGCTACCACCCGTTGCTGCTCCTAATGGGCGATGGTGCATACGACAATCGAAAGGTATCGCAAGACTGGAGCTCACGGGACTTGCAGCAGACGGAGTTCCTGCTGACTTATCAAGGAGAGAACTCGACCAATGTCTACAGCTACTCGACGGATGACTACTTTGGTCTCCTCTCAGAGGGTCAGCGTGGTGTAGGTATCGGGGCTCAGCCCCTCTCGGTGGGTATCGGTCGTCTGACGGTACGGACGCTGGCTGAGGCTGAGGCAGTGGTGGATAAAATAATCCGCTACGATAGCGAGCAGGTGCCAGGGGTGTGGCGTACACGTGCTTGCTATGTAGCGGACAATATGGATGGTTACTCGCACCTAAGCCAGGCGGACCGCATTGCTCAGCTTATGGAGCGGTTGCAGCCAGAGCTGATCGTCTCTAAAGTCTATATGGATGCCTACGCGCACAAAAATGTGGGCGGGCGTACCTCGGTGCCAGATGCGCGCCGCAAGCTGATGGGCGAGCTACAGAAGGGGTTGCTCCTCCTAGACTATACGGGACACGGGGGGCCTGCAGCGTGGAGCGATGAGCAGATATTGACGCAGGCAGATATTGTGCGCTTTGACTATCCCCACCTGCCGGTCTGGATCACGGCGACTTGTGACTTTACCAATTACGACCATCCGCAGACGTCGGCTGGGGAGTCGGCCATGCTCAATCCGACCAGTGGGGCTATCGCGCTCTACACGACTACGCGCGTGGTGATGGATGTAGCTAATGAGCAGATGAATAGGGCACTACATGAGAGTCTCTTTACGCCTCAAGCGGATGGTTTCCTTCGTCCTATGGGCATCGTGATGCGTGATGCGAAAAACGATCTGATAAGCTACGATACGACGAATAAGTTGAACTTCTTCCTACTTGGCGATCCCGCTCTGCGCCTTCGTATGCCAGCCTACGAGACGGTCCTCACGGAGCTGGCGGGTGTCTCGCTCGACAACCTCTCGGAGGGTGAGGCGGTGCCACTCCACGCGATGGATAGTGTGCAGGTGCGGGGCTACGTGGCGAGCAGTCAGGGGGTTGTGCAGGGTGACTTCACGGGCCGGCTCTTTGTGACGGTCTTTGATGCTAAGGCTCAGGTCAAGACGCACATTGATAATGCGCCTGGCAAGGACCCTGACGAGATACGGACCTTCGAGGATTACTCGGGACTCCTCTATGCGGGTATCGCTGAGGTAAAAGAGGGGCACTTTGACTTCTCATTCGTAGTGCCTAAAGACCTTCCTTATAGTGGGGGCAATGGTAAGATCAATCTCTATGCTTACAGTGACGCGAAGGGTAGCGAGCCATACGAAGCGATGGGCGTGAGCCATGCGATCTGTGTCAAGCCTGGAGTGGGTGAGCACAGTGTGGTCGATACGATACCGCCAGAGATACGGGAGCTATACCTAGGTCATCCAAACTTCTCGATGGGGAATCCGATCGGCTCGACACCGCTCTTCGTTGCTACGCTGGCTGATGCCTCGGGAATTAACCTCTCGGGAACGGGCGTAGGACACAACATGACGCTGGTTGTGGATGGTCGTGAGGACTTGACCTTTAACCTCAACAGCAGCTACACTGCCTCTGAGATGGAGGCGGGTGTGGGGCGGGTGCTTTACCTGCTGCCTGAACTGCCCGATGGCGATCATACTGCGACCTTTACGGTATGGGACGTGTGCAACAATGTGACGGTGCGTAGCTTTGCCTTCCGGGTGCGTGCTGGTCAAGCACCGACGGTGGTCGAGAGCCGTGCTCGTCCTGGGGTCTTGACGGCTGATGATCCGCTGATCGTGGAGGTGTACAACAACGCGCCAGGCGTGGAGGTCGATGTGACTATCGAGCTGTACGACTATCGTGGCGCGCTCGTTGCGCTCTCGCCACAGATGGTGGCTCGCTCTGTCTACGACACGCCTGCTCTGATACGCTGGGAGCCTAAGCTACAGTCGGGTGGCGCCTTGCTGCCGGGGCTTTACATCTACCGCTTGCGGATGACGCAGGGTGACTCGGCACCGGCCTATACTTCGGGCAAGATTGTGGTTCGTTAAGCCTATCTGACTAAGCAATCTGTTTCGTTATGCAAGCTGATCTTTTAGCACTGGTTACTAGTTCGACGCCTTTCGTGGCGGTGGTGGTGATGGCACTCCTCGTGGCGATCAATCCTTGTCCACTGGCGACGGTGGTCTCCTCGCTACTCTTCTTGACGGGACGGCAGACGAGTAGACGGCAGGGGTGGTGGATCGCTACGCTCTATGCGCTGGGACGTGCGCTGCTCTACTTCTCGCTGGGGTTGCTCTCGGCCTGGCTCTTGCGTACGAGCATTCAGACGCTCCAGATACAGGAGCAAATTCTGTATGGCTTGGAGCACTGGCTCGGGCCGCTGATTATCCTACTGGGAGTCCTGCTCTGGCTGTTCGGCCGTCACGACCATCACGATCATCACGATCATGAGGGGCATCATCATGAGGCGGAGCAGACGCACCCAGCGGAGGATCCTGATCATGAGCAGAGGCAATCGCTAGAGCGGCAGGGAGCGTGGAGCTGGCGAGTCCTCTGGCTGGGCTTTAGCTCGGCTCTCTTCTTCTGCCCCGCTACGGGACTGATATACTTCGGTATGCTGGTGCCTATGACTGCTCAGGCAGAAGGTGCTGTGGGGCTGCTCTATCTGGGACTCTTTGCGCTCCTGACAGCTAGTGTTGCTTATCCTGTCTATGGTCTGATACGGATGGGAATGAGTCGCTTAGCGCGTTTCGCTGGCGGCATGCAGCGGTGGCGCAAGTGGCTCAATGTGGGGGTGTCGCTTCTTTTCATTGTGATGGGCATTGTTATTACGCTCGTTCACATTCTGCATGGTCACGACTCGGTAGCACTGGTCGGATCTTTGTAGAGCTTGATGAAGCAGTGCGTGGCGAGGACCACGTCGTGTCGGGACTTGAGCTGGTAAAGGATCTCTAGCCCCTCTCGGCCCCACAGAAGCTTGCTGTAAAGCGTCTCTAGACTGATGCGTGTCTGCAGAGGATCGGCTTGGTAGTGCGAGATAAGGTAATTGATGCCTTGGCGCATGGTGCAGAAGTGTCGCTTGCTCCAGAGGTCCTCACTGGACAATTGGTAGTGCTGCAGGTCGTGTGCTAGGACGGCTAGGTGGAAGGCGAGGCTGTGCCCCACGATCATCTGTATAGTCTCTAGGTCTCTGAGGAATAGCTCTAGCACCGCTTGGGGAGGCTCGCCATGCCCTGCGACAAACTCGGTCGTCAGCTGGTGGTAGTCGGTCGCTTCGCTCGTGATAGGCACGCCACTGAGTAGTAGATGGTCTTCGCTGCGCACGACGCGTAGCTCGTCGTCTAGGAGAAGCCACGAGAGACTCGCTAGGAGCGGTGTGTCAATGGCGGAGAGCTGTGTCTCATCGAGCGTGTCGTGCAGATAGCATACGGTCTCGGTGTCTACCACTAGGTAGCGGGGCGTGGCACCCTCGAGTGCTGTGCTCAGCTGCAGGAGCGGTGACTCCTCGATGCTGAGCGCACAGTGCGAGGCGAAGTCACACTCTACGCCTTTGTAGACCGGGTTGTGCTTGCGCAGTCGCTTACGGCCGAAGGTGGTGATACCACCAGCTAAGATCAGTAGGAGCAGGAGGTCAACCCAAGTCATAGTCTAGTTGAGGGGCAGGCGGTGGCACTGGACCGCGCCCTCTTTACTTATTAAGGCTCTCCTCGATGATGCGACGTTCGCGGGCGATCGCTGGCGCAGCTTGCTCCTTAGGTATGAAGGCCCAGTTGTTGTAGCGAGGTGGTGTGAGCGGCTGGTGCTTTCTTGCCCACTCGATGAGGTGATAGCGTAGGTCGTGAGGCGAAACCCAAACGACGCGTTGGCGTAGCTCTTCGGGCGAAAGACCAGCACCTTGCGTCAGGTGGCCACCACCACCGATAGCTCGGTAAGAGTTGACAGCCACCATGTAGACGCTATCGGGAGAGAAGATGCGTCCGTCAGACAGCTGCTTGATAGAGATCCGCTCGCCTTGAGCTTTGCGCAGATCCACCGTGTAGTCTATGCCCGCCGCTGCGCTGAAGTTAAAGGTCGGATTAACTGTTGGGAAGTGTTGCTCGTCAGCTTGATCCTTCAGATAGAGCAGATGCTCGCCCGTGTTGGCATCGGGACCGCACCACAAGCCGTAAGAGTACTCTAGGTAGCCCAGTATCTCTTGCCCTGAGAGTCGCAGCTTGTAGAGATAGTTCTCATAAGGGTAGATGTCGAAGAAGTTTCGTACCCGTAGCGTGTCAGCTCGCTGAGACAAGGAGAGACGATGCGGTGCGGAGAAGGAGATGTCTGCCTCGCTCAAGTCTAGCTGTAGCTGGTGAAGTAGGGAGATATAAGCAGAAGGTCCGAAGAGCGCGTCCACGCCTACTAGAGGCTCTGTGAGCTGTGTGATCGGCTCTGCGATAAAGCTGCGCACCGTGTCCGCAAAGTCTGAGAAGTAGCTGACGAAAGCGGAGTCTACCGGTACGTCTGCCATGGGGACTATCTCTCCCTGGATCTTTTTGTCGACCACTTTGTCACCTTGCTTGGTGATGGAGACGGTTACGTCCGCCACGTTTCTCGCATGGCTCCCAGGATTGATCAGCAGGACGGGAGAGCCTGACGGACTCTGCACGGTCGTCTGATTAGCCTGGTGATCGTGTCCGTAGAGGATCAGGTCAATGCCAGAGACCGTACGAGCCATCTGGAGGGCAACGTCCTCCTTTCCCTGTCCATCGCCTAGCCCCGAGTGCATTAGGACTATGAGCAGGTCGGGATGGACATGCTCTTGGATCGTAGGGATCCACTCATGTGCGGTGGCGATCGGGTCGGCAAAGGTCATCCCCTCGTAAGAGGACTGGGGAATCCACTCTGGCACGGATGGAGTAATCAGCCCGAGAACGGCTACCTTGACCCCGTCGACCGTGTGGACGCTGTAAGGCGAGTAGTAAGGCTTGCCCTTGAGGGGTCCGTCGCTGTGTATGATGTTGGCGGCTAGCAACGGTGTCGCCATGTCGCGTTGCCAGCGGTGGTAGACGCTCGGCGTAGCCTCTAGGTCATGGTTCCCCACGACGGCTGCGTCGTAGCCCAGTAGCGTCATAGCGTCAGAGACGAAGTGCGTGCGCACTGTATCGACAAAGTTGGAGTAGTAAACTGCCGCATTACCTTGTAGCACATCGCCTCCGTCGAAGAGTAGCGTGCTCGCTGGGTACTCTTTCCTCACTTGAGCCACATAAGTAGATACCCGCGCTAGTCCGCTAGGCGTGCAGCTATCTTGGACAAAGTCGTAGCCCAGTATGTTGCCGTGCACATCGGTCGTGTGTAGGATGCGAAGCGTGTGCGTCTCCCGCTCCGCCTTCTTGCAACTAGCGAAGCTCCCCAGCAGGAGGAGCGTAGCGAGACAATAGAGTAGGGTGCGATACTGAAGTTTGATCATAACGTGAGGGGCTTTCTAGTGACTACTTGTCTGAGAGGTAAGGGTTGTACTGGTAGATATTGCGAATGAGGCGCACGACACGCAGGGCATCCTCTATCTCCACCGCCTGAGCGGTCGGATCTCCCAGCAGCGCGCGCGCCGTGTGGTCGATGACGAAGTGATGGTTTTGCGCAGATCCGCTATAGGCTCCGTAGGCGTTGCCAGGCTCGCTCTCGCCTAGGTCGGGGCGGTCGTAGCCATCGATGATGCAGTGCGTTAGCTTGTTCATGAAGGGGCCATCGAGGACGATGCACCCACGCTCGCCGAGTACGGTGAGGCGCACCCCGCAGTTGGTCCCGTAGACCGCTGTCGAGTAGGTCAGCAGGCCCGTAGTATCTTGCGGGAAGGTGAGCTGCACCACGCCCGAGTCCTCAAAGTCTACCATCGTCTGGTGGTTGTAATTGTAAAAGCTCCCGCCTTGCACCTCTGGCATGCCGAAGCACCAGATCAGTAGATCGAGGAAGTGTGAGTACTGCGTGAAGAGCGTCCCGCCATCTAGCTTGAGGTCGCCATGCCAGCGACGGGGCTGGTAGTAACGCTCGTCACGATTCCAGAGACACTGCAGCTCGATCTGGTAAAGCTTGCCGAGGCGCTTCTCTTCGATCACCTGGTGTAGCCAGGCTGAGACAGGCGTAAAGCGGTTTTGCAGGACACTATATAGGTGACAGCCGTGAACCTTCGCTAGGGCGATCAGCTCCTCGCCCTCATCGGGGTGTAGTACGGCGGGCTTCTCGATGAGGAGCGACTTGCCCGCTTTGATCAGCTCAAGAGCAATAGGGTAGTGCAGCCCGTTGGGGACGCAGATTGACGCCACATCAAAGGTGTCTCCCCCACGCTCCAGCAGCTCCTCCACGCTTGGATAAAAGGGAACCCCAGGAAACTGCGCAGCGCCACACTCCGAAGCGGGCAGCACGTCAACCATCCCGACCAACTGCGTCTGCGGATGCTTCGAGATATGCTCCATGTGTCGGCGGCCGATGTGTCCGCACCCCACGACGATCCAGCGGAGGGGGCTGTGGAGTGGCATAGGCGATGAGGTTGTTAGGTCGCTGTGGTTCGCTGTCATAGTGGGGAGAAAGGCTTTTATAGTAGAAACTGTTCGATTCGCTCGCAGATCTCTCTAACCTGCAAGTAGAAGGTCGTCGGGGCTATTGGTAGCGAGAGCATTGTCTTCTGGAGTTCCTCCGCTACGGGACAGGAAGCCTCAGACGAGCCATCGTTGTAGGCCGCTATCTGGTGAAGCATCTGCGGGTAGTAGACTCGTGCGTCGATGCCTGCGGTGCGTAGTTCGTTGAGTAGTCCGTCTCTCTTGTCAGAGGGTACGCAGATTGTGTAAAGGTAGAGTGCTTCGGGCCGGTCCCCACTACGCCACGGACGTTTCACCATCGGGAGGTCGTCCAGCAATTCGTCGTAACGGTCGGCCAATGCGCTACGTCGTTGGTTTGCTACATCCAGATGACGTAGCTTAACTCGTAGCACGGCTGCTTGGAGTGCGTCGAGACGACTGTTGTAGCCACACCGATCGTACTGGTATCGTGTGCGTTGTCCATGGTTGGCCAGTTGGCGCAAACGCTCCGCCAGTTGCTGGTCATGCGGTACGAAAGCAGCCCCCCCATCACCCATACAGCCTAGCGGCTTGGTTGGGAAGAAGCTCGTCGTGCCGATCGTAGCTCGTGTGCCTAGCGGTGCCGTAGCTTTTGAAGCTCCCGAAGCTATTTCGCCTAAGCCCCCCATCCCCTGAGCATTGTCCTCAATCCACGGGATCTGATGAAGCTCGCAAAAGTGCGCTAGCTCTACCGCCGGGCAGGGCATACCGTACATATTGACCGCTATGAGTGCTACCGTGCGAGGGGTGAGCAGCGACTCCAAATAGTCTGGCGAGCCATTCATCTGAAAGGAGACACGCCCATCGCTACTCAGCGAGGGCATCACGTCAGCCCAGACAGGTCGGAGCCCTAGATGGCAGACCGCCTCGGCAGCCGCCACATAGTTGTGCGTGGCGACGATTACCTCACCACCACGGGGCAGGTCTAGCGCAGCCAGAGCCAGCAGGAGTGCATCGCTCCCGTTGCCACAGCTGATGACACTCCACGGAGCCAGCCCTAGGTAGTACGCCAGCTCCTTCTCAAAGGCTCGCACCTCCTCACCGCCGATGTAGCCGCCAGAGGCGACAACCCTCCCGATGCTCCTATCAAGCTCAGCTTGGTAGTAGAGATGTTCTTCGGGGAGGTTGACTAGAGGAATGCGCATATCGCTATGAGGCTAGACCAGTTTGCTACCAGGAGCTATCGTGTCAGGTAGCGTGACCACCTGTAGCTGTCCCGTCTTGTAGTCCTCGACAGAGATGATCATACCTTGTGACTCGACACCACGTATCTTGCGCACGGGGAGGTTAGCAACGAAGGCAACCGTCTTGCCGACCAGCTCCTCTGGCTTGTAATACTGAGCGATACCCGAGACGATCGTTCGTCCGCCCATGCCATCATCGATGGAGAAACGCAGGAGCTTGTCCGCCTTAGGAACCTTCTCGCATGCTAGGATACGGCCTGCGCGCATATCGCTCTTGGTAAATGTGTCAAACGGCACATCCTCCAGTAGAGCTTCGGGGTGACGGCTCTGCTCCTCGTTGAGCTGCTTGATCGCAGCGAGTTTGTCGAGCTGCGCTTGGATTACTTCGTCCTCAATCTTCTCAAAAAGCAACTCGGGCGTGCCCAGCTGATGTCCCTCGGGAAGTAGATCTGTAGCCCCAAAGCGGGAGAAAGCGAAGCCTTCCTCCTCAACTTGTAGCATACTGAGGAGTCGACGTGTGGAGAAGGGTGTAAAGGGCGCAAAAGCAATCGACAGATTGCCCACCAGCTGCAAAGCTAAGTGCAGGATCGTAGCGACACGGTCGGGGTCGCTCTTGATCACCTTCCACGGCTCTGTGTCAGCGAGGTACTTATTGCCGATGCGGGCTAGCTGCATAGCGGTCTTGAGTGCCTCTCTAAAGTGGAAGTGCTCTAGCTGATCATCTAGCTCTGCGGGTATGGCCGCCACCTCTCGGAGCATCTCCTCGTCGATCTCCGTGAGACGACCCAGCGGGGGTACCTTGCCGTCGAAATACTTGTGCGTCAGCACCAAGGCGCGGTTCACGAAGTTGCCGTAGATAGCGACCAACTCATTGTTATTACGCGCTTGGTAGTCACGCCATGTGAAGTCATTGTCCTTGGTCTCAGGCGCATTGGCTGTCAAGACATAACGCAGCACGTCCTCCTTGCCAGGCATCTCGTCAAGATACTCGTGGAGCCAGATAGCCCAGTTGCGACTGGTCGAGATCTTGTCGCCCTCGAGGTTGAGGAACTCGTTGGCCGGTACGTTGTCTGGCAGGTTAAACGACCCCTCTGCCTTTAGCATGGCGGGGAAGATGATGCAGTGGAAGACGATGTTGTCCTTGCCGATGAAGTGGATCAAACGGGTCTCGGGGTCACACCACCAGGTGCGCCAGCTGTCGGGGAGTAGCTCCTTCGTATTGGATATGTAGCCAATAGGCGCGTCAAACCATACGTAGAGCACCTTACCCTCAGCACCTTGGAGCGGTACGGGGATACCCCAGTCTAGGTCACGCGTCACGGCACGTGGCTGTAGTCCTAGGTCCAGCCAGCTCTTGCACTGACCGTAGACGTTTGGCTTCCACTCCTTGTGCCCCTCGAGTATCCACTCGCGGAGGAAGCTCTCGTAGTCGCCCAGCGGCAGGTACCAGTGCTTCGTCTCGCGTAGCTCAGGCTTAGCCCCTGATATAGCGCTATGAGGATCGATCAGATCAGTCGCCGAGAGGGAGGTACCGCACGCCTCGCATTGGTCGCCATAGGCGCGCTCGTTGTGGCAATGTGGGCAGGTACCCGTGATGTAGCGGTCTGCGAGAAATTGCTTAGCCTCAGGGTCGTAGTACTGCTCCGAGGTCTGCTCGATCAGCTTGCCAGACTCGTAGAGCTTGGTAAAGAACGCACTCGCCGTCTTCTCATGTGTCTCCGAGGTGGTGCGCGAATAGATGTCGAAGTCGATGCCTAGGCGAGCGAACGACTCCTTGATCAAGGCGTGGTAGCGATCTACCACCTCTTGTGGAGAGACGCCCTCGGCTTTTGCCTTGATGGCGATAGGTACTCCGTGCTCATCGCTACCACCGATGAAGAGGACCTCGTCGCCCTTCATACGCTTGTAGCGAACGTATATGTCGGCAGGAACGTAGACTCCTGCTAGGTGTCCGATATGTACAGGCCCATTGGCATAAGGGAGGGCCGTAGTGACTAAAGTGCGTTTGAATTGTTGCGTACTCATAAAGTTCTTATGATGATTAACGGCTTAGCGCCGATGTCTACCGCAAAGGTAGCAAAAATGAGACTGTTGCGAGGGTTTCCAAAAGATTTCCAAGCTTGGAAAAATAAATTTCCAAGGGAGGAAAATAAAATGCCTCATCCGATATTCTGCGTGATGGGGTGACTGTGTCACCTTGAGACTACTGCGTCAGCCTGTATACACCAATCATCTTGCGGGATGAAATCCGCAAGATATGGGCGACGGAGTCTTTTTTCTCTTTGTAAATTTGAAAGAAAACTGGAAATCCATTATAATTGAGCGAATCATCCACTAAACGCTTAATTACACAATGGATACCAGTTTTCTACGACATGTATATGGTCTTGTTGGAGTCAAATGTACTGCTACACACTACAAAGCTAACAAAATAGTTTTAGATATAGAGTATTCTAAAACGAAAAAGAGGTGCCCATGCTGCGGGGAATACACTCTCGTGAAGAATGGCTACCGGCATCGTAATATCCACGCACTACCAATTGGTTCTACAAAAACCATATTGCACATGAAAGTACAAAGATACAAATGCAAAGAATGCGGAAACGATGATTACGAGAGGGTCAGCTTTGTTAAAGGCAATAGATCGTACTCTAATCGCTTTGCCAAGTACGTGGTTGACCTGCTAAAAGCAATGACTATTCAGGAGGTTTCAAAAAGGCTGGGTGTTAGTTGGGATGTAGTAAAGGATATTCATACAACCTATCTTAAGAGACACTACAGCAAGCCCTCCTTACAAGGGGTGCAGTGCATAGGTATTGATGAGTTCGCTGTCCGAAAAGGACATGTTTATAAGACAATC
This sequence comes from uncultured Porphyromonas sp., assembly GCA_900548415.1. Lineage (GTDB taxonomy): Bacteria > Bacteroidota > Bacteroidia > Bacteroidales > Porphyromonadaceae > Porphyromonas > Porphyromonas vaginalis. Next base: position 1,510 of record URKO01000003.1, on the reverse strand, counting down.
GTAGTGGATCTAATCTCAGGAAGAATCCTTCATGTTGGCGATGGAAAGGGGGCGGATGCTCTTACAACGTTTTGGAAAAGGGTAAGGAAGAAGAACGTTCAGATAAAGTATGTGGCGACAGATATGTCATCAGCTTTCTCTAAATCAGTACGTGAGAATACCCCTGATGCCATACACGTATTTGACCACTTTCATGTCATCAAGCTAATGAATGACACCCTTGATAAAGTGCGAAGAGAGTTAGTGGCAAAAGAGGTGGACGAGGGAAAGAAAAAACTAATCAAGGGAACAAGATACCTCCTACTTGCCAACGGGGAAAAGATGATCGATGAGAAAGGGAGAACGAAGCTCCAGAAAGCACTCGCAATGAACGAACCCCTCTCTCAAGCCTATTACCTCAAGGAGGACCTGAGAGAAATATATAATCAACGAACCATTAATGAGGCAGAGGAAAGATTAAACAGCTGGGTCTCAATGGCATTAGATACAGATTCAAAACCTCTAATCTCATTAGCAAATACAATCAATGCTGCTAAAAAGGAAATACTCGCATGGTATTATGGACGGCTATCAACGGCCAAAGTGGAGGGCATAAACAATAAAATTAAAGTAATGAAGAGAAATGCTTACGGATATAGAGATGATGACTATTTCAAACTTAGACTTTTTGCACTACATGACTGCCGTATCACACGAAATGTCGGATGAACCATTTTTCGCTCCAACCTTGCAGCAATAGGCTAACCGCCAAAAGAATAAGCCCGAACGAATACGGCATACTCAGGCTCTTTGGACGCAAGCGATAAAACAAATACTCTATCTGTCAATCGCACGGACGATTTCTCAATCTCTCTGCGGTTCGATTGATAACTCTCACATTCTTTCAATAGGTCTGTCGCTCGGACTATCTATTTCTCGACATATCGAACGCTCGATATGTCGAACTCTCGAACATTCGAGAGTTACTTACTTCCATTTTCGTTGATATGGAACGAACCGACACCTCATCTCATTACCGCAATACCGCCATCTTTCGTCCTTGCAATCCTCTTTTCTTTCCCTTGTTTTCCTCTCTTTTTCTTGCTTATCCCCGTTCCTTTTTCCGATGCTTTCGAGGGCTTACTTTTGCACACGACAGAAGGGGCAATGGACTGTATCGTAGTTTGTTTGCCGAATAATAACAACGTAATCAAAACAAAATGAATGCAATGAAACTCATCATCATCGACCGCAAGGCATGGGAGCAGCACTGCTCCTCCTTTGCAGATTTCATCCACCGTATCGAACGGCTTATCGGGTGTCCTCCCGAAACGGAGGAATGGCTCGACAATGAAGCCGTATGCCGTAGACTTGGTATCAGCAAGCGCACCCTGCAACACTATCGGGATACGGGTAAAATCCCGTTCTCCATGATTGGGCATAAATGCTATTACAAAGAGAGCGACATCACTGAGATACTGAATGTAAAGAAAGACTGAACTCAAACACTGAATGAACTATGTCAGAGAAC
>URKO01000002.1 GCA_900548415.1 uncultured Porphyromonas sp. | reverse complement strand
GGAGCGTTTAAGTTCTTTCAAGGCGGTACAGCCCGAAAGGTCCAAGCTGGGCAGTTGATTGCTACTGCAATCAAGCTTTGTCAAGGAGGTGCAGCTCGAAAGGTCCAAGCTGGGCAGTTGATTGCTACTGCAATCAAGCTTTGTCAAGGAGGTGCAGCTCGAAAGGTCTAAGTTGGCTAGTTGATTCCAGTAGCAAGCAAGTTCTGTCAAGGCAGTATTCTTTAACAGGTCCAAGCTGGTCAGTTGATTACTTCCGCAATTAAGCGATTTCAAGTTGATGTTTTTTGAGACATCCAAGCTGGTTAGTTGGTTATTTCTGCAACTAAGCTCTGTCAAGGCGGTACAGCTTGAGACATCCAAGCTGGTCAGTTGATTGCTGGAGCAGTTAAGCTTTGTTAAGGTAGTGCACCCCGAGACATCCACGCTGGTGATCTTTCCATTTTCCCAAGAAAATTCTTTTAGCGATTTGCAATTAGAGAAGTTTACACTAGTCAATGGATTAACTTCGCAGTCAAGCTCTGTCAAAACGGTACAGCCCGATAGGTCCAAGCTTGTCAGATGATTGTAAGAGCAGTCAAGCTTTGTCAAGGCAACACGTCCCGAGACGTCCAAGCTGGTCAGTTGATTCTGCCCGCATCCAAGCTCTGTCAAAGCAGTACAGACGGAAACGTCCAAGTTGGTCAGTTGATTGCGGAAACAGTCAAGCTTTGTCAAAGAGATACAGTCTGACAGATCCAAGCTGGTCAGTTGATTACCTTTGCAGCTAAGTTCTGTCAAGGAGGTACAACCTGAGACGTCCAAGCTGGTCAGTGAATTCCACCCGCAATCAAGCTTTGTCAAAGAGCTGCAGTCTGACAGATCCAAGCTGGTCAGTTGATTCCATGTGCAATCAAGCGATGTCAAGGAGGTGCAGCCCGAGACATCCAAGCTGGTTAGCTTGCCTCTATTCCATGATAACTTCTTCAGCGACTGGCATCCCGAAAGATTGATACTAGACAGAGGGTTGCCTCCGCAGTCAAACTCTTTCAAAACGGTACAGCCCGATAGGTCCAAGCTGGTCAACTGATTGCCGTAGCAGTTAAGCTCTGTCAAGGCGGTATAGCCCGAGACATCCAAGCTGGTCAGTCGATTGCCTCCGCACTCAAGCGTTGTCAAGGCGGTGTTCTTTGATACATCCAAGCTGGTCAGCTCATTGTAGCCGCAGTCAAGCTTTGTCACATCGCCTCGGATGGAGACCGTTTGACTCGTGAGGGTGTAGAGCCTACTTCCGTCCGTTCCGTCATACTCTTTAACGCCAGTGATTGACACATAGCCATTTGCCTTGATACCGAGACTGATCGTTTCTCCGGCTTTTTTGGAGGTGGTCATGGTGATGACACCTTCGGCGAGGAGGGAAGTGGAGGTAAGGAGCGTGCTGAGGAGGACGAAGAGCCAGATGCGTAGTTGTTTGCTCATAGTGTAGCTAGAGATTAGATGTTAGAGATTAGAAGTGGGGGGGAGCTGTGATGGCTCTGCCGTGCGAATTATATTTTCTGCGAAGTTATACCTTTATTTCGAATTGAGCAAGAGAGAGACTAGAGATTAGAAGTTAGAGGTTAGAGGTTAGAGGTTAGAGGGGGATCGGAGCTATCTGAGGGATCGGAGGTGTCGGAGCCATCGGAGGGAGGCGAACGAATAGCTCGCATCGTAAAAGCTGGGCATCGTAACCTTTGACAGGGACAGACGCCCTCCCACTAGACACTCTCGAGCGTCACTACAGATTGGGGTTACAGCGTTTGATGAGTGGAATTGTCGTGCTGACGTAGCTTGTGTAGGGGCGGACCTATGTGTCCGCCCGCAGAATAGACTGCGCTCAGGTGAGGACGGGCGGACACACAGGTCCGCCCCTACAGGGTGACGTCTCTCTAAATTTCGTACCTTTGCGGGGTAGAGGCGTGGGGCGGTCGCTTATATATAGTTATTGTATAGGTCTGCCGGTCATGCTCCTTAATTCACTGATCATGTAAACGTATTAATCCCTAGAATCGTTATGGACGACTCCTTACCGCCGAGTGAGCCTCGAAGTCTCTCGTGTAGACCTCCTCTACTGCGGAGCCTACGCCCTAGCGTCTGCCTAGGGGTTCCCAACGCCTAGATCTACTTGACTAGGTACCGCATAGGAGCAGGAGGTCTCTTAAGTTTCACCCCCTACCAATTACCCCTTAAGAGCCATAGATATTATGCGGAAGTTTTACCTACCCAAGCAGCAGTTTACTCAAGTCGACACCCTAGAGCCACACACGTGGGTCAAGGTGGTACAGCCTACCTCGGAGGATATAGACTACCTCTGCGACGAACTGGGTATCCCCGACGGCTTCATCGGAGATACAGCGGATAGCGATGAGCGCCCTCGTACGGAGGAGGAGGATGGCTGGCGACTCACCATCATACGTATCCCGATCGAGACACCCGAGGGCACGACCCCTTACAACACGGTTCCCATCGGTGTTATCTCGCACCTTGAGAAGCAGCTCGTCGTCACCATCTGCTACCACCGCACGGACCTCATCCCCGACTTCATCCAGCACAACCAGCGCAAAGGTATCTCAGTCGATACGGATATAGACTTTATCCTCCGGCTCATCATGAGCTCGGCCGTATGGTTCCTCAAGTACTTGAAGCAGATCAGCTTCCTGATCCTAGAGACCGAGGAGGCACTGGAGAAAAGCATTCGCAACGAAGACCTCCTACGGATGATGCGCTTGCAGAAGTGCTTGGTTTACTTCAACACCTCCATACGAGGCAATGAGTCGGTCATCGGACGCTTTAAGGTGAGCCACTATGAGCAGTATGATGCCGATCTGGCGGAGGACGTCGCTATCGAGCTCAACCAGGCGTACAACATGGTCAATGTGTACAGCGATGTCATGAATGGGACGATGGATGCCTTCGGCGGGATCATCAACAATAATATCAATACGATCATGCGCCGCATGACCAGTATCTCGATGATCCTGATGCTCCCTACGTTGGTCGCCTCACTATATGGTATGAACGTCGATCTGCCATGGGCTGAGCACCCATTGGCCTTTATAGGGATTATGGTGGTCTGCTTGATCTTCTCGGCGATTGCCTTCTGGCTCTTTAAGCGCATCCACTGGTTCTAGCTTTAGACGCTTTAGACGTTTATGCTACTAGATACGAGTAGTACACAGGTCTTTTACGCCTTTCTGATTACCCTCTGGGCGGGGCTCTCCACCGGCATCGGGAGTGCTCTGATCTTCTTTACCAAGCGCACCAACCGCATCTTCCTATCGGTCTCGCTGGGCTTTTCGGCGGGCGTGATGGTCTATGTCTCTTTTGTGGAGCTCTTTCGCTCTGCTGAGACGACGATGACGCCGTTCTATGGAGAGCGACTGGCGACGCTCTATGCGACGCTCGCTTTCTTCGCGGGGGTAGCGCTGATTGGTATCATTGACCGGCTGATCCCGGAGGCGGAAAACCCTCACGAGCTGCCAGACCAGAGTGCTGTGCGAAGCCTTCAGAATGAACCCGCCCAAACAACTACCGCGCACGAGCAGAGCCTGCTACGTACCGGCATGGTCACGGCGATAGTTCTGGCGATCCACAACTTCCCCGAGGGTATGGTCACCTTTATGTCTGCGCTGACTGATCTCTCGTTGGCACTGCCGATAGCTATCGCTATTGCGCTGCACAACATCCCGGAGGGTATCTCGGTGGCTATCCCTATCTACCACGCTACGGGCAATAAGCGCAAAGCTTTCTTTCTCTCGCTCGCATCGGGTCTAGCCGAACCTATCGGCGGCTTGCTAGGCTTCTTGCTCTTGCTCCCTTTCCTGACCCCGACGGTGATGGGCTGTTGCTTTGCGATGATTGCGGGCATTATGGTGTACATCTCCTTTGACGAGCTACTCCCTGCTGCGGAGCGGTTTGGTCACCACCATACGGCACTCTATGGGCTTATCGGAGGTATGGCGTTTATGGCACTCAGCCTGCTGCTGCTCTAGCTGTTGGCTGTTAGCTGTTGGCTGGAGCTATCAGAGCTATCGGAGCCATCGGGACTCTAATCTCTAATCTCTAACCTCTAATTTCTAATCTCTAACTTCTAGCCTCTAATCTCGATGTGCTTGTTTTTGTGTACTTTTGTGCTAGTGGAGGCTGGCGCATAGTGTATAGGTCTCTGCGAGACAAAAAAAGATAGATATAGAAATAGGTAGCATCAGATTATGTACAGAACGCATACGTGTGGAGCTCTGCGTGCCTCTGACGAGGGACAGCAGGTGACGCTCGCGGGTTGGGTCGCTAAGATTCGTCGCATGGGAGCTATGACCTTCCTCGACTTACGTGATAGATATGGCATTACGCAGATCTTCTTTGATGAGTCGCATCAGGGACTCCTCAGTGAGGTGGGGCGCGAGTGGGTGCTGGCGGTGACGGGTACCGTACGCCTGCGCAGTAGTGTCAATGAGAAGATCCCCACGGGACAGATCGAGATCCTCGCAGATCGTATGGAGGTGCTGAACCGTGCTGACACGCCTCCCTTTACGATCGAGGATGTGAGCGACGGTGGCGATGACCTGCGTATGAAGTACCGCTACCTGGATCTGCGTCGTAGACCCGTGCTAAGCAATATAGAGCTACGTCACCGTATGACGATGGAGACGCGACGCTATCTCGACGGGCTCCACTTCCTAGAGATCGAGACACCGATGCTGATCGGCTCGACACCTGAGGGTGCGCGAGACTTTGTGGTGCCTAGTCGTATGAACCCAGGGCAGTTTTACGCATTGCCTCAGTCGCCACAGACCTTCAAGCAGCTACTGATGGTCGCGGGCATGGATCGCTACTTCCAGATCGTGAAGTGCTTTAGAGATGAGGATCTACGTGCCGACCGTCAACCGGAGTTTACGCAGATAGACTGCGAGATGAGTTTCGTGGAGCAGGACGACATCTTGAGCACCTTCGAGGGGCTGGCGAAGCATCTCTTTAAGGAGATCCGTGGCATTGACCTCCCCACACCACTACGTCGCATGACTTGGTACGAGGCTATGGATCGCTATGGTAGCGACAAACCCGATCTGCGCTTCGGGATGGAGATCGCAGAGGTGACGGAGACGATACAGGGGCATGGCTTTGGCGTAGTTGATGATGCTAAGTACATTGGTGCTATCGTGGTCACGGGCAAGGCGGACTACACACGTAAGCAGATCGACCAGCTGACCGACTTTGTCAAGCGTCCACAGGTGGGTGCCAAGGGATTGCTCTGGCTACGCTATCAGCCTGATGGAACGATGAAGAGTAGCTTCGACAAGTTCCTCGATGCTGACCAACTCAAAGCTCTGGCCGATAAGCTGTCTATGCAGCCTGGTGACATAGCTTTCCTGATCTCTGGGGACAAGCGTCCAGCACAGAAGCAGCTGGGCACGCTACGTCTACACATCGCCTCCGAACTGGGGCTGATGCAACCAGGGCACTATGAGTGCCTCTGGGTGGTCGACTTCCCGCTACTCGAGTGGGACGAGGAGACGCAGCGCTACTATGCGATGCATCACCCCTTTACGGCTCCGAAGCCTGAGGATCAGGATCGTCTCGAGAGCGACCCTGGTAGCGTCCGTGCGGATGCTTACGATATGGTGATCAATGGTGTCGAGGTGGGCGGTGGCTCTATCCGTATCCACGATGCGGAGCTACAGGCGAGAGTCTTTGCGGCACTAGGCTTTACGAAGGAGCGTGCCGAGGAGCAGTTTGGCTTCTTGATGAATGCCTTTAAGTATGGCGCACCTCCTCACGGTGGTATCGCCTTCGGACTGGATCGCTGGGTGTCGCTCATGGCTGAGCTGGACTCGATACGTGACTGTATCGCCTTCCCGAAGAACAATTCGGGCCGTGATGTGATGATCGATGCGCCCGCACGACTAGACCCAGAGCAGCTCGATGAGCTTCGCCTGACGGTGCGGGAGACACTATAATATATAAGGAGTCCTTATGGTCACGATAGGAGATGTAGTTCGTACGGTAGAGACGTGCTATCCGCTGAGCTATCAGGAGAGCTACGACAACTCGGGTCTTCAGGTGGGTGATGTGACGCAGCCGCTGCGTGGCATCATGCTGGCTGTGGAGACGACCGAGGCGGTACTCGAGGAGTGCCTGCAGCGTGGGTGCAACCTGCTCATATCGCATCATCCGATCCTCTTTCGAGGGCTTAAACGGATCACGCCCGCGACTTATCAGGAGCGTTGCGTGGCTTTTGCCTTGAGAAACAATATCGCTATCTACGCCTGTCACACGTCGGCAGACAATGAGATGACGCAAGGCGTGAATCACTATCTGGCCAACCTGATCGGTCTCAAGCGTGAGGGTAGGCGACCGATGATGCCTCAGCGAGGCCGCTTTTACAAGCTGCAGACCTATATACCGCACAGTCATGCCGATGCGCTACGCACTGCATACGAGGAGGCGGGCATTGGCTCCCTGGGTGGTTACACCGGCTGTAGTTATAGTTGCTCGGGGGTAGGGCGCTTCCGCCCAGGAGCTGAGACGCATCCGACCATTGGTACACATGGCTCTATGGAGGCGGTCGAGGAGGAGATGATCTCCGTGCTCGTGCCACAGGAGCGACTCTCGCAAGCCCTCACGACACTCGTAGCGTCGCATCCCTATGAAGTGCCAGCCTACGAGGTAATCCCGATCGTGATGGATCACCCGACGAGTGGGTTAGGGGTCATAGGCGAACTGCCTAGTGCGCTGACGCCGCAGGAGCTGCTAGAGCATCTATCTACGCTGCCAGCCGTGGAGCGCATCGCCTACTCAAATCCCCCCACGCAACCGATCCGCCGCATAGCACTCTGTGGAGGCAGTGGCGGTGGTCACGAGTTCATCGGAGAGGCTATGCGCTCAGGCGCAGAGGTCTATATCACAGGTGAGGCCAAGTACAACGATTATCTTGACGTGCAGGGGCGTCTCTGGCTGATCACGCTAGGGCACTTCGAGAGTGAGCACTGCGCACGCACCATGCTCTATGATGCATTGTCGGATAAATATCGTAACTTTGTCATCCATATGTCAGATGCTGACACCAATCCTATTCACTATTTCTAAGCAACATCATCTATGAGCATTAATACAACGACCCACGAAGTAGCCGAGCGTAGTATCCGGGAGAAGCTCATCGCCCTCAAGCGTCTGCAGGAGACGCTCACCAGTATTGACAAGATCAAACTACTGCGAGGCGAGTTACCCCAAGCTATCGAAGATCTAGCGGACGAAATCGAGGGGCTGAAGACACGCTTAGAGAAGTACAACGCTGCTGCCAAAAAGCTCTCACAGTCGGTCAGTGGTGAGAATCAAAAGATCGCTACGGCAACCGATAAGCTCGAGGCTCTCAAGGAGCAGCTTAATGCGGTGAGCAACAACCGCGAGTATGAGCATCTGTCACGCGAGATCGAGTTCCAGGAGCTTGAGATACAACTCGCTCAGAAGCATATCCGTGAGTTCAACGCAGAGCTACAAGGTCGCAAGGATGACATCGCCAAGCTCCAAGAGCGTATCAAGGAGCGCGAGGAGGATCATCAGGCTAAGAGTGAGGAGCTGGAGCAGATCATTGCCGAGACGCGCATCGAGGAGGAGCAGCTCCGTGATCGTGCCAACGAGCTGGAAGCGCAGATCGATGAGCGCATCCTCAAGGCATTCCAACGTCTACGCAAGGGCGCTTCCAATGGACTGGCAGTCGTGCCTGTAGAGCGTGAGGCGTGCGGTGGTTGCTTTAACCACATCCCGCCACAGCGTCAGCTAGAGGTCAAGCTACACAACAAGGTCATCGTCTGCGAGTACTGCGGACGTGTACTCATCGACCCAGACATTGAGGAGGAGCCAGTAGAGGAGACGACCGAGGCAAAGGCCGACACAAAGAAGAAGGAGACCAAGAAGACTACGGCTACTAAGAAGACCGCCTCTAAGAGTACCAAGAAGGCTGACGCTAGCAAGGATAGCGAGGACAAGTAAATCTCTTCCTTCCAGCGACGAGTCTTTTCGGACGGTTTGTCGCTCTTCTCTCCCTTTACGACATTCACTCCCTCGCACTGTGTCTCAGCGACGTACGCTACTCAATCATGCTTTGGTGCATCAGATGCGTCGCACGATCGAGCAGTATGAGCTGCTAGACCGAAAGAGCCAGCGAGTGGTCATCATAGCCCTCAGCGGAGGTGCCGACTCGACGGCACTTCTGTGGGGGCTTTCGTTATTAGGGTACTGCTGTGTGGCGGCGCATTGCAACTTTCATCTGCGAGGCCCAGAGAGTGATCGTGACGAGGCGTTTGTCACAGAGCTTTGTGAGCAGCTCGGGGTGCCCCTAGAGCGTGCCTCCTTTGACACTTATGGCTATGTGGCGACGCACAAAGGGGTGAGCGTAGAGATGGCAGCGCGGAAGCTGAGGTACGACTTCTTCGATGAGCTATATGCGCGGTACGATGCGCAGAGCATCGCTCTCGGGCATCACCTGGAGGACAATGTGGAGCAGCTCCTGATCAACCTCTCCCAAGGGGCAGGCGTACGAGGACTGCGGGGGATGCTCCCAATTCGTGAGGAGAGGAAGTATATTCGTCCGCTCATAGACACGCCGCCTCGACTTATCTATGACTTTTTGCAAATCGCCGAGCAGTCTTTTGTGACGGACTCGACGAATGCGGACACAACCATACGGCGCAACTTCGTCCGGCATACGTTGCGTCCGCTCTTTGACCAGCTCAACCCCTCCTTTGACCAGGCGGTCGCCTCGACGATTCACATCTTGCGAGACTTGGAGCAGCTGCAAGACTATTATATAAGGAGTACCCTCCCCGCAGACGCCACTCAGTCGCTAGAGATAGCATGGCTCCGTCAGCAGATAGCACCGCTCGTCCTCCTCTATAGTCACTTCGCAGCGATTGACTGCGATCGCCTAGTATTACAGCAACTCCTGATGGACTGCACCAAGTCTGAGCGTGCCGACAGCTATGCTCGCTATGAGGGTCGCGGGGGCATCATCGAGCGTTATCGTGGCTATCTGATAGGCACGACCAGTGAGACCCTGGCGCGTTTGGAGCAAGCGGCCAACTTTTGTCTAGAGCTGCCGGCTATCGAGAGCTGGCCAGCGGGAGCTGTGCTGGATCACCCGCTAGGATCGGTAACGATAGCGGTACACGACTGCTCGGAGATGCCACCGCCTGCGATTAGGACGCTCACGCCTTACAGCTATTTGGTCGACTACGACCAGCTCCGAGCGGCAATGCCTTCGCTACAGCTCAGAGCCTCTACCGATGGCGAGCGATGGATCGCCCCGCTGGGCATGAAAGGGCGCAAGCCTCTAGCGAAGCTCCTACGCGACGCTAAGGTGCTTCCCTCACGCAGAGCGGCTACGATGCTACTCATCGACAACCATACGGGTGCCACGCTGTGGTTGGCTGGCGTGTGTCGCAGTGCTGACTACCAGCTCACGCCACAGACTCGTCGCTGGGCGCAGATCACCTTCTCTCTTACATTATCAGATCCCTTTGATGAGTGCACGAAGCCACATACAGTAGCTCGTTAGCCGTTTATTTTGTACTTTTACAGCTAGAATCGACTTATAAAGCATGACGAAGACCTTTCCCATGATCGCCAAGACGCTCCCTGGGCTGGAGCCAGTACTGGAACAAGAATTGACAGCCCTCGGTGCGAACAATATACAGATAGGACGTCGCATGGTCTCTTACGAAGGAGATCTCAAGATGCTCTACAAGTCCAATCTGTACCTCCGCACAGCTCTTAAGGTGCTGAGACCTATCTATGAGTTTGACGCGGAGGATATCGACATCCTCTACACGACGCTGCTAAACTTCGACTGGAGCCAATGGCTTACGGCCGATATGACCTTTGCGGTCGATGCGGTGGTCTACTCGTCGACCTTCAAGCATAGTCGCTACGTCGTCTATAAGACGAAAGATGCGATTGTCGATTACTTTAGAGAGCAAACGGGTGGCACCAAGCGACCCTCGGTCAAGCTCTCCAACCCGCAGCTGATCTTCCACCTACATATTGCGGAGCAGCATGTGACGCTCTGTCTAGACTCTTCGGGCGAGAGCCTCCACAAGCGGGGCTATCGTATGGAGCAGGATCGTGCTCCTATCAATGAGGTGCTGGCAGCGGGTATCCTGCTCAAGGCGGGCTGGCACGGGCAGTGCGATCTGATGGATCCTTTCTGCGGGTCGGGCACCTTCCTCGTGGAGGCTGCGCTGATCGCTACGGGTACGCCTCCAGGCATCTATCGTGAGAGCTACCCCTTCGAGCGGTGGCCAGACTTCGACAGTGAGCTTTGCAGTGAGGTGTACAATGACGACTCGACGGAGCGCTCCTTTGACTACCACATCTACGGCTCCGACCTCTCTCCTCAAGCCATTGCCAAGGCTAAGCGCAACGTCACCCGATCGGGTATGTCTCGCTACATTGATCTCTCGGTAGGCGACTTTGCTGATCAGCATCTACCGCACCCTGAGGCGGAGACAGACCCTAAGTGTCTGCTGGTGATGAACCCGCCTTACGGGGAGCGTCTCTCAGACTACGACCTCGAGCAGCTCTATAGTATGATCGGTCGTACGCTCAAGTTCCAGTTCGCCGGAGCTCAGGCGTGGATCATCGCTCATCAGGTAGAGCACTTTCATGCGATCGGGCTCAAGCACGACTTGCGCGAAGAGCTGTACAATGGATCGCTGCCTTGCGAGTTGCGTGGCTATACGCTCTTTGAGGGCAAGCACAAGGAGTACAAAGAGCAGATCGCTCAGCGTGAAGAGACTCCCCAGCGGAGAGAGCGTGGCGAAGCGTTTCACAGAGGCAAAGGGCAAGAGGGCCACAGACATCGGGCAGCCTACGACAAGCCGACCTATAGCAAAGGACGTGGGGGCAAACCTTACGACAAGCCTTACGACAGGTCTGCGCATCGTGGCACACAGCGCACGAAAGGACCACATCCTGCTGGCTCCTCTAGCTCTGGCTACAAGGCCAATATCCAAACCTTCGGCAGCGACGAGACCTTCGTCCATAAGGCTGAAGCAAACGACAACGAATAAGTAACATCTATCACTCCATACCGATCCTATGAATAGCATATTGCGTCACTACGCCCTATGGCTCTTCGGAGCTCTTACGCTCACGCTCACAACGGTCCTGCAGGGACAGACGAAGCAACCGTTAGACCTTGAGACTGTCACTTATGGAGGCAAGACCTTTCGGTCAGACTTCTACCCGCAGCCGGTCTATGGGCTCGCTTGGCTACAGAGTGGCTACACCTATACGGTAGATGGTGGCGACTACCGGAGCCTACGGGTCTACACCCCGACGAGAGGACAGGAGCAGACCGTTCTCACGCAGGACGAGCTCGTCCAGCTCCTCAAGCCTTACGATGACACCAACAAGCTCTATCCGCTGGTTGCTTACGACTTTACCCCACAGTGCCACTACCTAGAGGTGGAGCTGCCCAAGGGACTTTACCTAATAGATGTAGAGCAAAAGCTAATCGTCGGATACTTCGCCACTGGTGACACCGAAAAGCGCGCTTCGCTCCTCAGCCCTAACGAACGCAACCTAGCGGTCAAGAGCGAGGAGGGCACACTCCTTATATATACGCTACAGCCCGCTGGGAGCAAACCTCAGGCTCCTACGCTAGTCGCTACGGACGAGGCTGAGGCTGCAGTCGTCTATGGCGAGTCGGTTCACCAGAACGAGTTCGGCATCGACGGGGGGCTCTTCTGGAGTCCCGATAGTCGTCAGCTAGCTTTCTATCGTATGGATCAGTCAATGGTCGCACCCTATCCCATCGTCGATATGACACCGCACAAAGCGGTCGTCCAGCCCGTTCGCTACCCGATGGCAGGTTCTCCTTCGCACCATGTGACGCTAGGAGTCTTTCATCTAGAGAACCAGCAGACCACTTACCTAGAGACCGGTGGCGACCCCGAGCATTACTTGACAAACGTGGCGTGGCACCCCAACAGCCAGAAGATTTACATAGCCGAGCTGAATAGAGGGCAAGATCATCTCTTCCTCAATGGTTACGATGCTCAGACGGGAGCGCACGTTGAGACGCTCTTTGAGGAGACTGATGCGCACTATGTCGAGCCACAGCACCCGATGATGTTTGTCCCTGGGAGCAAGGGCGAGCAGTTCGTCTGGGAGTCTCGTCGTGAGGGTTATCGTCAGCTCTACCTCTATAGTAGCACGGGCAAGCTAATTCGCAAGCTCACCGACATGGAGGGCGAGGTGACCGACATCTACGGCTTCGACCCCAAGGGCGAGCGCATATACTACCAAGCTGCCTACCCCTCACCGCTCGAGCGACACATCTTCGCGAGTGACCTCAAGCGAGGACGTACCATACAGCTGAGCAAGGTAGCCGGGACACACGATGCGACCTTTAGTCCTGACAAGCAGTACTATATAGACCATCTGCAGAGTGCTACCATCTCACGCTCTGTCATGCTGCACGACAATAACGGGCTGCAGCTCCGCCAGATACATCAAGCACCTGATCCGTGGGTTAAGCTTGATATGCCCAACATCACCACGGGCACGCTCCTAGCTGCTGATGGTAAGACCGAGCTTTACTACCGTCTCATCACGCCGTCAGACTTTGACGAGATGAAGGAGTACCCCGCCATCGTCTACGTCTACGGTGGCCCACATGCTCAGCTAGTCACCAACACACCGCAGTGGGGTGCCTCGGGCTGGGACCTTTACATGGCACAGCAAGGGTATATCATCTTTACGGTCGACAGTCGTGGTAGTGCCGAGCGAGGAGCTGCCTTCGAGCAGGTCATCCATCGTCAGGTTGGTACAGCCGAGATGGCCGATCAGATGAAGGGTGTCGAGTATCTCAAGAGCCTGCCAACCGCATCGGCGTGTACGGGTGGAGCTTCGGAGGCTTTATGACTACCAACCTGATGCTCACGCACCCCGAGACCTTTAAGGTGGGTGTCGCTGGCGGTCCCGTCATGGACTGGTCTCGCTACGAGATCATGTATGGCGAGCGGTACAACGACTCGCCTCAGGACAATCCCGAGGGCTATCAGCAAAATAACCTCATCGAGCGTGCCAAAGACCTCCAGGGGCGTCTTCTCCTCATTCACGGCACCTCCGACAATGTGGTCGTATGGCAGCATGCGCAAGCCTTTGTCAAGGCGTGCGTAGATGCACAGACCTATCCCGACCTCTACTACTATCCAGGGCACAAGCACAACGTCATCGGTCCCGACCGCGTGCACCTCAACTATGTCATAACCCGTTACTTCCTAGAACACCTATGAGCCTTATCTATCCTAACACAAAGCAAGACGAGAAGAAGTCTACAGACGCTGAATTTATGAAGTACGCTAAGATCGAAATGGTAAAAGCTCCTCAGACCGTCCTCCTCCTCGGGAGTGGGGGCCGTGAGTGCGCCATGGCAGCTGCCATAGCTGAGAGCAAGCTACTCAGGAAGCTCTACATAGCTCCAGGCAATGCGGGTACTGCTGCTTATGGCACCAACGTCTCAGATCTCAACCCCGCCAAGCATGAGGCGGTGAGTGAGTTCATCTCCACCCACGGGGTCACGCTCCTCGTCTGTGGTCCCGAGGCACCGCTCGTTGATGGGCTTGTCGACTACTTGCAGGAGGATGCACGCCATCCCGACCTCCTCATCGTTGGACCCGACAAGGCAGGTGCTCATCTAGAAGGTAGCAAGGAGTATAGCAAGGAGTTCATGCGTCGTCACTGCATACCGACGGCCAGTTACGAGACCTTCGGACCTCAAGACATCGAGGAGGCCGAGGAGTTTCTCGATCAGCTCTCCGCACCATTTGTCCTCAAGGCTGACGGCTTAGCTGCTGGCAAGGGTGTCCTCATCTGCCAAGATCGTAAAGAAGCGGAGGAGGGGCTAGGCCAACTCTTTAGCGGTATGTTTGGGAGTCGTGGTCAGCGCATCGTCATCGAGGAGTTTCTCGAGGGTATCGAGTGTTCCGTCTTTGTTGCTACAGATGGCACCGACTACTGCGTCCTGCCCGTTGCCAAGGACTATAAGCGTGTCGGCGATGGCGACACAGGTCCCAACACGGGCGGTATGGGAGCCGTTAGCCCCGTGCCTTTTGCCGATGAAGCCTTCATGCAGCGTGTTGAGGAGCGCA
The DNA here is from genome assembly GCA_900548415.1 of uncultured Porphyromonas sp. GTDB lineage: Bacteria > Bacteroidota > Bacteroidia > Bacteroidales > Porphyromonadaceae > Porphyromonas > Porphyromonas vaginalis. Next base: position 3,191 of record URKO01000002.1, on the reverse strand, counting down.
TCATACGTCCCACGCTAGAGGGCTTGCAAGAGGAAGGCATACAGTATGTCGGCTTCCTCTTCATCGGACTGATGAATGTAGCGGGCGATCCCTATGTCATCGAGTACAACTGCCGTCTAGGCGACCCCGAGACCGAGGTGGTACTGCCACGTATCGAGAGTGACTTCCTCGAGCTACTCATTGCCATGGCGACCGGTCAGGTGGCGGGCTACAATCTAGAGATCTCACCCGAGGTAGCTATGACGCTCGTCCTCGTATCCAAGGGGTACCCCGGGCATTACGACAAGGGCTTCCCGATCCAGCTACCCGATCCAGCTGAGGGTATACGTATCTATCACTCAGGCACGGCGCTTGACGAAGAGGGACATGTGGTGACCAATGGGGGACGCGTCCTCGCCATCACGGCACGAGGCACCACCATCCAGGCAGCTCAAGAGGCATGCTATCGCACCGCCACGCAGACACTCTACGAGGGTAAGAACTACCGCCACGACATAGGCAACGATCTCTTGTAGAGCCACACACATAAGTCAATAACCTCAAGACAACAAGGGGGGAAGTAGGAAAATCAGTCCTACTCCCCCCCTTTCTTATTGAAGCTTTGCACTCCTCGTTAGGAGAGTGCCGACCTTTGAGACAGCCTCTCTAGGAAAGTAGTTTCTACCCTAGAGAGGTGTGTCACGATAGTGCCAAAGGGCTACTTGCACACCTTGAGTACTTGTCTCGTCTGTGTCGTGCTGCCCTCTAGGATGATTAGATAGCTTCCTGACGGCATCGCTGTGTGGTCTATTGCCACGGTCGTCTCAGCGATAGGATACTCAGCCAGTGTGCGGAGCGTCAAGTCTACTACCCGAGCGGTCTGATAGCTAGAGGGTATACCAGATAGTCTCCAGGAGCTTCCGTCCACGGCTAGCTCTATGCGCTCTGTCGGGATGGCATCGATAGCAGTGTCCTCTGAGATCTTGAAGCCTCGCCAGATAGGCGACTGCTCATAGTCAGCCTTGCTACCCTTGGGAACGATCAGCTCGCACTGACTCCGGTCTACCCCCTCAAAGGGATCATTCTCGTAGGACGACTGTGGAGGAGTGCTTGTCAGCATCGTCAGTCGCTTGAGACTCTTACAGCCACCGAAGGGTGTGTTGCCAAGTAAGGTAAGGTGCTCGGGGAAGGTGACCTCAGCCAGCTTCGGTGCGAACCAAAAGGCAAAGTCCTCGATCGTTTGGGTCTTGTCATGCAGTCTCAGTGCAGTTTCGGCGCGACCTGCAGGGTAAGCGTAGAGGGTAACGAAGTCCTTGCTGTATAGGACACCATCCTGTGTGGCAAAGGCCGTATTGTCGTCGTTTACGACAAAAGCCTGGAGCTTTAAGCAACCGAGGAAGGGGTTTTGACCCCATAGTGGTGCCGCAGCACCGATGGTCACACGCTTTAGGTTCGTCGACTCAGCAAAAGCAGCATAGTCTAGCTGCTCGAGTGAGCTGGGGAGCTCGAGCTGTTGGAGTGCATGGCAGTGCCAAAAGGCCTTCTCGCCAATGTGTGTCAACCCTGCTCCAAACTTGATGGAGCCTATAGACTCACACTCTTGGAAGGCTCCCATTGCTATCTCTTGTAGCGAGTTGGGTAGCTCCAGTTGCTTGAGGCTTCGGCAGTTTTTGAAAGCATCTAGACCGATGGTCTTCAACCCCTCGGAGAAGTGTACCGTGTGCAGAAGGTTGTTGTCCTGAAAAGCGGTCTCTTCGATACGCTCCACATCGGCAGGTATCGTCACCTCTAGGAGGGCACGGCAGCCGTCGAAGCAGGAGGCGGGGATCGTCTTGATCCCGTTAGGTATCGTGACGCTCTGCAGTGCCTCGGCACCTAGGAATGCCTCTGGCTCAAAGGCATCCATCCGACTAGGCAGCTGAACCTTTGTAAGGCTTGTAGCATTGTCAAAGAGTCGCTTGTTAAGCACCTTGACACCCTCTGGGATAGTTACCTCCTTGAGGTTAGCACAGTAGGTGAAAGCGTATCCCCCGAGGTACTCTAGGTCACGTGGCAAGGTAATCTGCTCAAGAGCGTTGCACACCCCAAAGGCGGTACTGTTGATACGTGTTACCTCATCAGGGATGGAGAGCTTCTGTAGCTTGATACACTTCCAGAAGACTCCGACACCTATCTCTCGTATATTCTTAGGTAGTACAAGCTCTTCGATAGAGCAGCAGTGGTAGAAGAGCTTGTCCGGTAGGAGCGTCTCCTGCCCCTCGGGTACGACATACTCTCTCATCGTGCCTTGGTCATCAACCTTGATGTAGTATACGCCTCCAGGTACGATGCGAGCCTCCGAGAGGTCTAGCTTGCGGATACGCGCGTGGGGAACCTCTGCGGCATACTCATCAGAGCCACAGAACTGGCGGATAACTCTTAGGTCACTACCGTTTAGCTCGCCCTTGATCTTGATAGAGGTAGCCGACTCCCACATCTCTACGGGACCATCCTCTTGGAGTCGTCCAGCGACGTTGGTATAGACTACGTCAAAGGCGTCGTCTCCCTCTTCGGAGCAACCAGACCCATCGCCCTCGACAGAGACCATCCACCCTTTTTGTACAGCTATTTGGGTCTTGCTCTTGGGAGCTGCAGGAGTGCCGTTAAAGAGCATACACCCACCGAGGTCGTTCTTTGAGTCTTCGTCACGACGCTCTCTCAGCGATCTGTATAGCGCATTGAGTGCGCAAGCATCGAGTGCCGTGCCATCGATCTTGACAAAGTAGATATTGTAGGCATTAGGTAGCGTGAGAGCCGTGAATGGGTTGTCACTCACTGTGATACACTTGAGGGCAAAGGGCTGTGTGACTGACGAGAGATCCTTGATCTGATTCTTAGGACAGGAGAGCACCTCTAGCCCATAAGCACTAGAGAGGTCTAGCTCAGTCAGCTTGTTGTCGACACAGGTGAGAGTCTTGAGTCTACTAAGCTGGTTGAGACCAGGTATCTCTTTGAGTGCACACTGGCTCACATCGAGCGACTGAATGCTTGGTGAGAGCTGGAGTGTCTCTAGCGTAGGATTGACCGAGCAGTCTAGGGAGGTGAGTGAGTAGCAGTCGCTTAGATCGATCTTCTTGAGCTTGTTGGAGTAGCAGGCTACATCTTTGAGTCGCTTCATCTTGGAGCAGTTGAGCTCGGTCAGGCTGTTGTTATTGCAAACCAGCACTTCAAGA
>URKO01000001.1 GCA_900548415.1 uncultured Porphyromonas sp. | reverse complement strand
GAACAAACTTCACTATATGCTGGATATGCTTTTTAGAGAAGACTACTCTACCAAGAGAGCTCGCAACGCCGCTCAGAACATGAACATTATAAACAAGATAAACCTGACTATCATTCAACGGCTTAAAGACAAGCTCAAAGGCACATCAACGCTACGCCTGAGGAAAAAGCTTGCACGAATGACTCCAGAGGAAATCTTCGATATAGAATTATAATGCGTCAGCCCTGGGTAGGCGGTGAGCGGTATGCCGTTGCACGTCACTATTTAGTACCTTTGCCAGCGGTTGATGTATCATCACAAGCCAGCTCGCGTTATTATAGCACATGTCTAGCTCTGTCATAGTCCCTCGCTCGCTCTTGCGACTGCTCCTCCTGCTTTGCGTAGGCGTGGCGGTCGTGTCGTGTGCGACGCAGGTGCGACGTACTGAGTCACCCGTAGCTACACCATCACCGACGGAGCAGCTAGACACGGTCGTGGCAGATCTATCGGCAGATACAACCCGCTTGCTGGACACGCTACCCACTTCCCCTGAGATAGACTCCGTGGCAACGACCGTCGACAGCCTCGCCATCAAGGCGGATACGACGCTGACGCCCACGGCTGCAGATACGTTAGCTAGTAACGCTGAGACGCCTGTCGCAGAGAGCGACTCGGTCGAGCTCTTTAAGCTAGAGGCTCCTGTGACCTTCTCTGCAGAGGATTCGCTCGTCATGACGGGCGATAATATGATGTACTTCTTCGGTCCGAGCGAGGTCAAGTATCAGACGATGAGCATCGAGGCAAACTACCTCAAGATCGTCGCCGACAGCTCTGAGGTCTATGCGCAGTATGTCCTGGATAGTCTAGGCCAGCCGACCGCTAAGCCAAAGTTTGCCGATGGGGATCAGAAGTTTGAGAGTACGACAATGAAGTACAACTTCAAGACAGGTCAAGGCTTCATCACAGACGTGACAACCCAGCAGGGCGAGGGCTATCTGACGGCTACGCAGACGAAGCGACTCAAGGACAATACGATGTACCTCAAGGATGGTCGCTACACCACTTGCGACCAGCACGATCATCCACACTTTTACATCAACCTGACTCGTGCCAAGGCTAAGCCTGAGGACAAGATCGTCACGGGGCCTGTCTACTTGGTTATGGCGGACGTGCCGCTCTACTTCATCGGGTTGCCGTTTGCCTTCTTCCCCTTCAATGAGAAGCAGACCTCTGGTATCATCATGCCGAGCTACGGTATCGACCAGTCACGAGGGCTGTATCTGACGCATGGTGGCCTTTATCTCAATCTGAACGACTACTGGGACCTGACGCTCACGGGCGATGTCTATACCAACGGCTCCTGGGCAGTCAATGCGTCGTCAAACTATCGCAAGCGCTATAAGTACAATGGTAGCGTGCAGGCAGGATACATATCGACGGTGCAGGGAGACAAGGACATCCCCTCAACCTACAGCCGCTCACAGGATATATCGCTCAGATGGACTCACTCGCAAGATCCCAAAGCGGATCCGCTACGCAACTTCTCAGCGTCGGTCAACTTCTCGACCAGTAGCTACAACCACAACGCTACCCAAGCGGTCTACAACCATCAGCGACGCGCTGAGAATACTAAGGGCTCTAGCATTAGCTACCGACGGAGCTTTGCGGGTATACCGCTCTCGCTGACGGGAGCTTTTAACATAGATCAGCGCTCGCGTGACTCGACCATCAGTGTGACCCTGCCGAACCTCTCGCTCTCGCTCTCGACGATCTACCCCTTCAAGCGAAAGAACCGCGTCGGCAAGGAGCGTTGGTACGAGAAGATCTCCCTCAGCTACAACGGCTCGCTACGTAACAGCATCACTACCAAGGAGAATCTGATCCTCAAGAGCAATCTGGTCAAGGACTGGCGCAATGGTATGCAACACTCGATACCTATCTCCGCCTCCTTCGACCTCTTTAACTATATCAAGATCTCTCCTTCGATCAGCTATACGGCCTACTGGTACACCTCGCGCGTGGAGAAGCAGTGGGACGAGGCGCAGCAGCGCATCGTCGATGCAGACACTACTTACGGCTTCTATCACTTGAACAACTTCAGTGCGTCGCTCTCGATGAGTACGACGCTCTACGGCTTTTACAAGCCGTGGCAGAAGCTCTTTGGCGATCGTGTGCAGATGATCCGGCATCGTCTGACGCCCTCTATATCACTATCGTATGCTCCGGACTTTGGCGATCCTTTCTGGGGCTACTATCGTGAGATAGACTATGTCGATACGCTGGGGCAGGCACACAACTTCATCTATACGCCTTACGAGCGAGGCATCTTCGGCTACCCAGGGCGAGGCAAGATGGGGGCGATCAACTTCTCCTTTGACAACAATGTGGAGATGAAGTGGCGCTTGCCGAGTGACTCGACAGCCGTCGAGGAACAGTTTAAGAAGATCTCGCTCATCGATCAGTTTGGTCTCCGCTTCTCCTATAATATGGCTGCGGACTCCTTCCGCTGGAGCAACCTCAGCACCAACATTGCGATAAGGCTTACGAAGACTTTCGTGCTGCGTCTCTCCGCCTCTTTTGATCCTTACGAATGGGACTACTACACCGACCCACAGGGCAATGTGAGACCCTATCGTGTGGACAAGTTGCGCCTGCTCAATGGACACGGTATCGGAGCTTTCCTAGGCACGGGTACGAGCTTCAACTACACCTTTACACCGCAGACCTTCAAGAAGATCGGCAACTGGATCGATGGACTCTTTAATAAGAAAAAGAAATCGGCTGCCACTGACGATGAGACTGCTAAGTCGCCTGCGGATGACCCGACGGCAATGGGCGGTAGACCAGGCGCCGACGGGATGGGTCTCGACGGGTCTCCAGGTGGTGGACCGCGCAGTAGTTACGGCCAAACGGACAATTGGGACGATGACGGCTACTTGAAGTTTGACGTGCCGTGGAGCTTCTCTTTCAACTATAGTGTCAATGTGGTACAAGACAGAGAGAAGTTCAATACACACCGACGGGAGTTTGACTACAAGTTTACGCAAAACCTCTCCTTCCGCGGACAGCTACAGCCTACGCCAAACTGGAACTTCTCCTTTGACGCCAACTACAACTTCGACCTGAAGAAGCTGACTGGTATGACCATCAATATCACGCGAGACCTGCACTGCTGGTCTCTGACGGCGAGTGTCATCCCGCTCGGTGCCTACAAGTCGTACAACGTCGTGATCGGTGTCAATGCCTCTCTACTCCGTGACCTCAAGTGGGAGCAGCACAGCCTGCCTACCTATGGTGGCAGTGGCTGGTACTAACTCCCTACACAACGCAACGATCAGAACACAACGCCTATGCACTCATTCGATACATCACCTCGGATACAGATTCCGCCCGTGACACTCAACCTGCTCATCATCAACACAATTTGCTACATTGCTCAGCAAGTACTGCCCCGAGTGGGCATTGATCTGACGGGACTCCTCGGGCTGCACTATGTGACGGCTCAGGACTTTCACATCTGGCAGCCACTGACCTATATGTTCCTTCACGGGAGCTTCACGCACCTCTTCTTCAATATGTTTGCGCTCTTTATGTTTGGCACGACCATCGAGCGCACTTGGGGTGCTAAGCGGTACCTGCTCTTCTACCTGGTCTGCGGACTGACCGCAGCGCTCTCGCAGGAGCTCGTCTGGGGCTTGACGACCGTTCGAGAGGTGGCGGGCTATGAGGTGATCGCCTTCCCCGATGGCACCCGCATGGCTACGAGGTTCTTTATCAATCAGCTCCTGACGATAGGTGCTTCGGGAGCTGTCTTTGGGCTGCTCCTCGCCTTCGGCTGGCTCTACCCCAATGCAGCGATCTATCTCTTCTTTATCCCCATACCAATCAGAGCTAAGTACTTTGTCATCGGCTACGGAGTGATCGAACTCCTTCTCGGCGTGGCAAATCTACAGAGCGACGTGGCACACTTTGCCCATCTGGGGGGCATGCTAGGTGGTCTGCTACTCATACTATTGTGGCGCAAGCAAGGCAAGCTGTACAATGCGTTTGGCGAGTCGTATAGATCCTAATCGGCAAGTTCTGTGGGGCATCACGCTCCTGCTGGTAGCCTTCTGGCTGGCGGACTTTATCGTTCGTCAGCTACCGGCTCCGCTACCCACGCAGTGGACGCGCAGTGTCGTGGATCAGCTCTACCTCTCCTGCTCGCCTGATGCTCTGTGGCGTCGCCCCTGGACGATTGTCACCTACACGCTCCTGCACAATAGTAGTCTGCACCTCCTGCTCAACCTGCTCTTGCTGTGGCTCTTTGGCGAGATGCTGCTGCGCCTCAGCGGATGGCGACAGTTCGTCTGGAGCTATCTCGGGGGAGCGATCGTAGGTGGAGGCGCCTTCGTGCTTTTCACCACATTGCTACGTAGCAGCGGGGTACTCCTACTGGGGCTACCGCTCGTGGGTGCCTCCGCATCGGTCATAGCACTCGTAGGCTATATGATCGGCTCAGCTCCTCGCGAAGAGATGCCCTTACCCTTGATCGGATCGCTCCGTGTGTGGCAAGTAGGGCTCTTCGTCTTCCTCCTACTACTCCTCGCCTATGGCGGGTACAACGTAGGCGGGCTGATCGCTCACCTCGCTGGCATCCTGTGGGGCTGTGGCTTAGGACTGTACCAGCGTCGGCGACAGCGCACTGCACGGCAGCAAGAGACCCTACAAGATGCTCAGGCAGCTCGCTACCGCCAGCTCCTAGACAAGGTACAGCAATCTGGCTACCAGAGCCTATCTGACGAAGAGCGGGAGCAGCTCATCGAGCACAACAATCAGTGGCTTGACCAGTCAGACCAGAACTAATCATGCAATCTCAACCTATGGATAGCACCACGAAACCTCCAGTAGCTCCTAGCCCAAAGAGCCAGGAGAGCCAGCAGCCCGCCAAGAGACGTACCCTCTGGGGTATGATCCGTGGCTTCTGGCACACCTTCGTCTCCTTTGGTAATTTGCTCCTCTTGTTGCTCTTCGCGGGCGCCTTGCTGAGTCGCTACATTTCACCGACGACCATTATCCTCTCGGCTTATCTGGGATTGCTTTTTCCTCTGCTCTTTGCGCTGGTCGTGCTGCAGGCGATCTATTGGTTTATCATCCGCGCTTGGAGTCGCGCCGTAATCAATACGGTGATGCTCCTCATCTCCCTCCCCACGCTCCTGCTGTACGCCCCTCTACGACTACGCCAGACGCCCCCGATCGATCGGGAAAACTGGATCAAAGTGGTGAGTCTCAATGCCAACGCCTTTCAGTTTGCCAAGCTAGGCCCACACGACTACCACCCCACCACGGAGTATCTTGCCGAGAGCGATGCCGACATCATCTGCCTGCAAGAGGCATGGCTCAGCTCCAACAAGTCGAAGTACATGTCTGAGCGGAGATTGCAGCGCATCCTCAAGGCGTACCCCTACTATAGCTCAGCCTATGCGGTCAAGGATCACGGCAGCCGCCTCATCGTACTCTCCAAGTATCCCATCCTATCGACACGTCCCATAGATCTGCACTCTGACTTTAACGGAGGAGCGGTCTTTACGATCCTTGTTGGGGAGAAAAAGCTCGTACTGTACAACCTACACCTAGAGTCCTTTGGCTTTACAAAAGAGGAGCAGGCACACTACTTCCAGCTAGCGCAGGAAGTCAACCCCAAGGGCTTCACCCAAGCCCTCGGCGTACGCTTTTCACCAGCCTTCAAGCGTCGTGCTAAGCAGGTCGAGCAGATCTATCAGGATGTCAACTATCAGGAGTCGCCCTACGTGCTGATCTGTGGCGACTTTAACGACACGCCGATCTCCTACACGCATCATCGCCTCTCGACGGGACTGCACGATGCGATCGCCACGACAGGGCGAGGGACCAACTACAGCTACTACTTTAAGTCGCTCATCGGCGTACGGATCGATCACATGCTCTACAGTGACCAGATAGAGGCACGAGCCGCTTACGTAGACCGCACGGCTCAGATCTCTGACCACAAGCCGATCATCTGCTACTTCAAGCTCAAGTAGTCCGTCCATTTCGCAACTCGCCCCCGAGGAGACGAGTAACGGTTTGCGGCACCTAGGTCGACATCCACGCGAAGATCAATCATTAGCCTAGCTAGCACCCTCTATCAGCTCTGAAGAAGTCCGATTTAGCTGGTGGGTATGTGCTATTTTGTATCTTTGCACTCAGATACCTATCGGAGAGCGTCGCCTAGAGCGTAGTAGCCTCGCGATGGACCTCTCACTACAGTAATACGCTTCTAATGAAATACAAGCTCCCCAGTAAGGATGAACTTCGTGCCCGCCTAGCAGCTCTGCCTGCTCAGGCCGCTGACCTACTCACTAGTCGTAAGTTTTGGTACGAACTGGTCTTGATGACCGTTGCCATGTTTATCGGTGCCATGGCGGTACACTACTTCCTCGCACCTAGTGGTCTGATCGTCGGCTCGGTGACGGGACTAGGCATCGTGCTGGAGCGACTGCTACCAGTGATGTCGCTGGGGTCCTATATGTTTCTCATCAATGCGATCTTGCTACTGCTCTCCTTCATCCTGATCGGCAACGAGTTTGGTGCTAAGACTTGCTACACGGCACTGATCTTAGGGCCGTTTGTCGACTTGATGGGGTGGATCGATCCTGTCAGTGGGTCGATGTTTGCTCAGGAGGTGCATGGCCAGATGGTGGCTAATCCAGGGTTTGACTTGGTCTGCTTCATCTTGGTGATGAGTGCGGCGCAGGCGATCCTCTTTAGCATCAACGCCTCGACGGGCGGACTAGATATCTTGGCAAAGATCTTCAATAAGTTCCTCCATGTGCCACTAGGTGTGTCGGTAACGATCGCTGGAGGTCTGATCTGCTGCTCCGCCTTCCTGACCAGTCCTACGGGCTTGGTGATTATGGGTCTGGTGGGTACTTGGCTCAATGGCTTGATCCTCGACTACTTTATGACCCGCATGAGCTCGCGGACACGTGTTTACGTCATCTCCAAGGATTGGGAGCATATTCGTGACTATGTGATCCACACGCTCAATCGTGGCGTAACGATCCACCCCGTGACGGGTGGCTACTCGGGCGAGGAGCACAAGCAGCTGGAGTGCATCTTGACGAGAGATGAGTTTGGCAAGCTACTAGATCATCTGCGTGCCGAGCGTATGGATCCCTTTATCACCTCAGACCCAGTCAGCGAGGTGTACGGACTATGGCGTAAGAAGAGCCAGCTTGAGGAGCTTCCAGTCGAGACGGATACGCCTGATGAGAGCACCTTTTAGTATTAACCGATTCAGCTAGAACTATGTCACCTCTTACGAAGTCGCTTGCGGCTATCATACTCCTACTATCACTCTCGCTCGGCTCGCTGATGGCGCAGGAGCCTACACCCGATGCTGAGCTAGAGGCACCGCATGACAAGAAGGTATCGCTCTCGCTAGAGGCGCGCGGGGACTATCAGCGCATTTATCTAGGCAGCCAAGCGGACAAAGCGGGTTCAGGCTTTAAGGGCAATATTGCTAACGTCATACTCAGTGGCACGCTCTCGCCAAAGTTTAGCTACCTCTACCGACAGCGGCTTAGCTCTGTCAATCTGGACCGCACCTTCTTCGAGTCGATCGACTTCCTCTACCTACAGTACAACCCGATCGAGCAGCTCAGTGTCAAACTCGGCAAGTGGATCGTCTTCGTCGGTGGGTGGGAGTTTGAGCCAGCACCGATAGATGTCTTCCAGCTGGGAGAGTTTTGCTACCACATGCCCGCCTATCAGTGGGGCGCTACCGTGAGCTACACATTGCCCAATGGGCAGGACAACCTCCATGCGCAGGTGATCCAGAGTCCTTATCGCAAAGACTACGAGGCGAGGAGCGGACAGCCAGCCGACATGTATGCCTACAACCTCATCTGGACGGCGCACCACAACTGGTTTGTACCGATGTGGAGTGTCAACTTTATGGAGTATGCGCCTGGACGCTTTATGAACTATGTCTCGCTGGGCAACCGATTTCAGCTGACCCGTCGCACATTCATCGATCTAGACTTGATGCACCGTGCGCCACTAGACGGGGATGGCAAGAAGCTCTTTGCCGACTACTCTATCTACGGTCAGCTAGCTTTCCACCCGACGAACCAGACGAAGCTCTACCTCAAGGGAAGCTACGATCAGAATACGAGTGGCTTTCACGCAGACTACGGGGTCACCGATGGCACGCAGATAGCTTGTCTCGGTGGCGGTGTCGAGTACTCACCCATCCCCGAGGTGCGTCTGCATGCACATGCTAACTACGCCTTTGGCACCAACACGAACCCGCAGGCTGTGCTACATGATCAGCGCACGCAGATCAACGTGGGGGTCACCTGGCGCATGAAAGTACTCTAACACCTTATACGATATACTATGAGCCTTTACAGACAGCTTAGCGAGGCAATCGCCTCGACACTACATACCCTTTACGGTCTCAACACGACCGCTGATGAGATCACGCTGACCGCCACGCGCCCTGAGTTTGAGGGGCATGTGACGCTCGTCGTATTCCCCTACCTCAAAGCTTCGCACAAGTCTCCCCAAGAGACTGCCGAGACGATCGGTGCCAAGCTCCAGGAGCAGACAGACCTCATAGCGTCCTATGGCGTGGTCAAGGGCTTTCTCAATCTCACACTGACCGACACAGCGTGGCTCTCAGCCCTACGAGAGATTGCCGAGACTCCACACTACGGTCACATCACACCGACAGCTCAGTCGCCGCTCGTGATGATCGAGTACTCCTCACCAAACACCAACAAGCCGCTTCACCTGGGGCACGTGCGCAACAACCTACTCGGCTACAGTCTCGCTCAGATACTGGAGGCGAGCGGTCATCGTGTGGTCAAGACAAACATCGTCAACGACCGCGGCGTGCATATCTGCAAGTCCATGTTGGCATGGCTACGCTGGGGCAATGGCGAGACGCCTGAGTCTTCGGGCAAGAAGGGCGACCACCTCATCGGGGACTACTACGTGCGCTTTGACAAGGAGTATCGTGCCGAGCTAGCGCAGATACGTGCTGCGCATCCTGACTGGAGCGACGAGGAGGTCGAGGCTAAGTCGCAGCTCATGGCTGATGCGCGACAGATGCTCCGTCAGTGGGAGCAGGGCGACCCTGAGGTGCGTGCGCTATGGCGCAAGATGAATGAGTGGGTCTACAAAGGCTTTGACGAGACTTACAAGCGTATGGGCGTCTCCTTTGACAAGATCTACTACGAGAGCGACACTTACCTCGTAGGCCGCGAAGAGGTCTTACGCGGTCTGAAGGAAGGGCTCTTCGAGCAGCATGAGGATGGCTCCGTATGGGCCAACTTTGAGGCGGAGGGACTAGACAAGAAGATCCTCCTACGCAGTGACGGCACCTCGGTCTACATCACCCAAGACATCGGCACCGCCAAGCTCCGCTATCAAGACTTCCCGATAGACCAGATGGTTTACGTCGTGGGCAACGAGCAGGAGTACCACTTTCAAGTGCTATCGCTACTCTTAGACCGCTTAGGATATAAGTGGGGCAAGAGCTTGACGCACTTTAGCTACGGCATGGTCGAGCTACCTAATGGCAAGATGAAGAGTCGCGAGGGTACGGTCGTCGATGCAGACGATCTGATGGACGCTATGCGCGACACCGCCCTAGAGGTGGCACGGACAGCCCAGCAAGCTAAGGGCGTAGCGCTAGCTGCCGAGCCGACCGCCGAGGAGCTACGCACCGCCGAGATGGTCGGTCTAGGCGCGCTCAAGTACTTTATCCTCAAGGTGGACCCAAGGAAGAATATGATGTTCAACCCCGAGGAGTCTATCGACTTCAACGGCAACACCGGTCCTTTCATCCAGTACACCTACGCACGCATCTGCTCACTCCTGCAGAAGGCTGACGAGATGGGCTACAAGCATCAGCTCCCCGAGGGTGGCGCGTTAGCACTCTCATCGTACGAGACGGCACTCGTCCAGCAGCTACTCGACTATCCGACAGTCGTCCAGGAGGCAGCCGAGAGCTATTCGCCAGCCCGCATTGCCAACTATACCTACGACTTGGTCAAGGGGTATAACCAGTTCTACCACGAGTGCTCTGTGCTGCGTGAGGAGGACGAAGCGCTACGTAGCATGCGCCTGCAGCTCAGCAAGACCGTTGCCGAGACGATCCATAGTGCTATGGGGCTCCTCGGCATCGAGTTGCCCGAGCGTATGTAGTTCGCTTTGAAGGCTTGACTCTTGAGGTGTATGGAGACCACTCTCTACACAGCACTGCCACGGGATAGTCGCATCGCTCTGCTCGCCTCGGGAGGCGTGGATAGCAGCGTGGCGATGCATCTGCTCGTCGAGGCGGGCTTTCGCCCAGACCTTTACTATATACGCATCGGCATGCAGGACGAGGATGGGGGCTATCTCGACTGTCCCGCTGAGGAAGACATCGAGCTGGTAACGCTCTTGGCTCGTCGCTACGACCTGCACCTAGAGATCATCGACCTGCACCAAGTCTATTGGGATCGTGTGGTCTCCTATACGATGGATGCGGTCCGGCGGGGGCTCACGCCCAATCCCGATGTGATGTGCAATAAGTTGATCAAGTTCGGAGCTTTTGAGGAGAGGTGCGGCTCCTCGTACGACTACATTGCCACGGGTCACTACGCTACGATACGAAAGACGGCAGAGGGCTTGACCTTCCTCGGCACCTCTCCCGACCCAGTAAAGGATCAGACCGACTTCTTGGCGCAGATCGGCTTTCGGCAGATGGAGCGTCTCCTCTTTCCCATCGGTCATTTGCCCAAAGAGGAAGTTCGTCGCATCGCCCTCGAGGCGCATCTAGTCAATGCGCAGCGCAAGGACAGCCAAGGCATCTGCTTCTTAGGACAGATTGACTACAACGACTTCATCGAGAGCTACTTAGGCACTCAGACGGGCGACATCATAGACCATGAGACCGGCGAGAAGATCGGTGAGCATCGTGGCTACTGGTTTCACACCATCGGGCAGCGCAAAGGGCTGGGGCTCTCAGGCGGTCCGTGGTATGTCGTGGCAAAAGATGTGGAGCACAACGTCCTCTACGCCTCTCGAGGCTACGACCCCAAGACGCAGTACGGCACGATCATCGAGACCGAAGATATGCACTGGCTAACGGTCGATCCGTGGCTTTGGACGGAGACGCCGTCAGATAGTCCGCTGGAGGTCACCTTCAAGATCCGTCACACGCCCGACTTCACCGCGGGTCGCCTCGAGCGACTCCCCTCGGGGGGCTATCAGCTGGTCAGCAGCGTGCCGATACAGGGTATCGCAGCTGGTCAGTTTGCCACCATCTACGATCCTCAGCGTCAGCTCTGCTGGGGCAGCGCACCGATCCGCTCGGGTCGCTAGTCGTCGTATTCGAACTTCGTCCGCCCTAGATTTCTAAGATTTTCGTCTCTTGTCGCTTTACATATCTTTACGGGGAAATTCGTCCGATTCCCTCCTTTCTCGAATATCCACGTGGAAAATCTCAAATCTCCACGTGGATATTTTTTATTTTCCACGTGGGCGTCATTCATTTCCTCCGAAGTTTCATTTGATTCCTCCGAGGAATTTTTTATTTCCTACCTGGGAAATAAAAATTCTCCACGTGGAGATTTTGAAATATCCACGTGGAAATCAGTTTTCCCCGACACAGGGCTGTTTTGATATGTAGTCGGCTCTGAATTATTGTAACGACGTGGCGTTGAGTTTTCTCCGCCAGGGCTGATGCCTTATAATCGCTCTGTCAGGAGCTACACGTAACGACAAATGAAGAATAGAGAAGTCAATGTGCTCATTATATATAATGCGTCAGCCTTGGTTGACTTTTGCAACAGTCTCCAGATGTCACAGGGTGCTTGTAGAGGTGTGGGTAGCCTTATTTGTGGGTTGCCTCCCCGACAGAGGGCGGTAGGGTCATGGCTCCATAGCTCTGTAGGAGCGTACGCCCTACGGGACACAGCCAGCAGCGACGTGGCTCACAATAGTTTCCGTAGAGCTGCAGGAGTGCCTGCGTGTCGTAAGCACTGCCAGGGCGCAGCCCCTCGTGGACGAAGCGACGCACGACGCTGTTGCGCTCCGCGGGGAGGTCGTGTGCACTCATCAGCGAGTCGCTCGCTAGGGAGAGCCCGAGCAGGTCACGCTCCTTCGTAAGGTAGTACTGGAGCGGTATGACCACATTGATCGCAATGCTTTCGATGGTCGATCGTCCTATGGTGCCAAGCTGAGCACTCGTCTCGCTCCCCCAGTGGTAGTGCCGCTGCCAGTAGTCGGTGGGTGTGACGGTGAGCAGCTGCTCGAGATGCGACAGAGAGGATGTGCGGAGTAGCTCTCCTGGCAGATTGTCACTATGGTAGTATAGTGCTGCAAGGTAAGCCAGCCGACGATGCGGAAAGGCACTCGGGCGCAGCCGTAGCATACGGATGGTTCCTGGCGGTAGGGGAGACAGGTGGTACTTATGTGCTAGGAAGGTAAACTCCTCACACAGTCGCTCCCTATACTGGTCTACCTCTGGGGATATCGGGTCACTCTTTAGCAGTCCGCCCATGCCCAGGAGTAGAGCTTCGAGGGCCAAAGGTGCAGTCTTGTGCTTGAGTAGGATCGATGGGGAGAGCTGGCGAGCAATCTGCTCGAAAGCATCATTATTCACCTTACCCCCTAGGTAGCGCATTAGGAAGAGATGGGTCACCGCTGCTAGATCTCCCTTGAAAAAACTCATCGCCGCCTCTATCTGCAGGCACTTCTTGTCCAGTCGCTCGCGCGTAAGCTGTGCAAACCAGTCGGCCTGCACCTCTTCGGAAAGCTGGCTACAAGCCTCCCCGCAGCGAGGTATCTGCGGAGCCTCAGTGAGTTGCTGCGCTATGGCCAGCAAGTCAGGATTGATCTGCATACGGCAGGTGATAGGTGGCGTGCCAGCCTGCAGAGAGATGGGGCCATCGTCCTGCAGCACGATATGTAGGAGCACATTATTGTAGGCTGGGTCCAGCTGGTGCCCATGGCGCAGCCAGTCCGTCGCCTGGCAATGGATCTCCCCATTGCCCGCCCAGGTCAAAGGCCCTATGCGTAGCTTGAGATTGCTAAAGTCTGGGCCGCCGTTGGTATTGTATCGCCCTGGGTCGATGACGATCGGTGTCACCCCCTCGGGTATGCAGGGGTGTGGCTCGAAGATGAGCGACTCGTATAGCCTATTGCCCCATATCTGGTGTAGCCACGTCTCCTGCATCGTCTATTTGGTCAGATCAGATGTAGTCCTGTCCAGCCTCTATCTCCACATCGGTGACATAGTTCTTGATACTTTGCTCCGCCTCACGCTTGCAGATGAGCAGCACGTTACCATGCTTAGCGATGATACAATCATCGACGCCCTGCACGACTGCCAGCAGGTCAGGGTCATCAATGTAGAGGATATTATTCATCGACTCGTAGAATCGGGTCTTCTCGTGATTTGTCACATTGCCCGTCTGATCCTTGGAGCTCTGGTCATAGAGCGCGCCCCAGGTGCCTAGATCAGCCCAGCCAAAGGTAGCCGGCGTGACCAGCACGTTGTCCGCTTTTTCCAAGACCCCGTAGTCGATCGATATGCTCGGACAGTAGGGGTAGATCTCCTCGATCGCTTCCCGCTCACGGTCGGTGCCGAAGTCGCTAGCCCGCTCGGTAAAGAGTCTGCTCACCTCGGGCATATACTTGGCAAAAGCATCTAGGATCGTCTTGACATGCCAGACGAACATACCGCTGTTCCAGAGGAACTCGCCACAGGAGACAAATATCTCGGCCATCTCACGATTGGGTTTTTCGGTAAAGACCTTGACCTTGTGATATTGCCCATCGAGAGGCTTTTCACTAGAATCCACCTGTATGTATCCGTATCCCGTCTCGGGAGCCGTGGGCTTGATGCCTAGCGTCAGGAGGTAAGGATGTAGTGACGAAAAGTGAAGTGCCTGGCTGACCGTCTGTACGAAGTTGTCCTCGTTCATAATGACATGGTCCGAAGCCGCCACGACGATCGAAGCCTTAGGGTCTCGCTGCTGGATATGGTAGCAGGCGTAGGCGATACATGGAGCTGTGTTGCGTCGTAGAGGCTCGGTGAGGATTTGGTCACGCTTGAGTCCTGGGAGCTGCTCGAGAGTTAGGTCGACATAGTCGGCGTGGGTGACGATGTAGATGTGATCCTCCGGGACGATCCGCAGGAACCGCTTGTACGTATCCTGTAGGAGTGAACTCCCCGTACCGAAGAAGTCTAGAAATTGCTTGGGTCGTGACTGACGTGAGATAGGCCAAAAGCGACTTCCCACCCCGCCACTCATGATGACACAATAGTAATGCTCCATGAGAGTTGAGTTGTCTTGAGTTTGTTGTTACAAAGCTACTAATAAAAAGGGTGCCACGCAATGAAAGAGGATGTCCGTTGTGTCACAGCGAAACGAGTAACGATGAAACGAGTAACGATTTGTAGGGACGCTCGGTCGAGCGTCCGTTGTCGAACGAAAGTTACAGCATCGTCTACAGCGGGCTACACGTCTATCGCTTGCCCGAAGCGTCGATCTTGAGGAAGAGGGCGAGCATGAGCGAGAAGCCCCAGAGAGAGGAGCCGCAGTAGATGAAGAAGGGGAGAGGGATGCCGATGACGGGCACCAATCCTAGCACCATACCTACATTGACCATAAGGTGAAAGATCAAGACGCACGCTAGGCAGTAGCCATAGACCCGCCCGAAGGTGGAGGGGTGCCGCTCCGCTCGCCACATGATGCGTAGTATCATGGTGAGGAAGAGAAGGAGCAAACCAACGGAGCCCGCAAAACCTTGCTCCTCACCGATGGTGCAGAAGATGAAGTCGGTGTCTTGCTCGGGAACATACTTGAGCTTCGTCTGGGTGCCCTGAAGGAACCCTTTGCCTGTGAGTCCGCCTGAGCCGATGGCGATCTTTGCTTGATCCACATTGTACCCAGCGCCGCGTGGATCCTGCTCGATGCCGAGCGACACAGCTATACGCATTTGCTGGTGCGGTGCGAGGATGTCGTTGTAGACGTACTCGACGGAGAGCGAGAAGGCGAGCAGCCCTAAGCTGGCTATGCCGACTAAGAGGTAGGTGCGGGAGTAGTGCAGTAGGGCGCGAACGAAGCAGAAGAGGATGATGCAGCTCATCAGTATCAGTGCGACGTAGCTGTAGTCGATCTGCAGCCAGCGCAGAGAGACATACATGCCGACGAAGTATACGATGCTGACGATCCACAAGATGCGTCGCTCACGGGGCTTCCACCGTACGATGCTGCTGAGGTAGAGGATCGTAGCTACTGAAATGATGCTACAGATGAGGAGGCGACTAGCATCGGTGGCGCCCCAGCTAACGTCAGCGAGCATGAGTGCCACTACAAAGAGCATCACGGCCAGCGAGGCGAGGAGGAGGAAAGCACCTGAGAGGCCCTCACGATAGAGTGCTAGGAAGAAGGCGCAGAAGACGAGTGCCGACCCTGTCTCGCTCTGTAGGATGATGATTGCCATCGGTAGGAGTATGATCGCAAAGACCTCTAGATAGCCTCGTAGGGTGGTGAGCTTGAACTCGGGGCGATTGAGCCAGTAGGCGAGCATGAGCGCGGTGCCTAGCTTGGCAAACTCTGCGGGCTGCACCCTGACGGGTCCTATGACGAGCCACGAGCGGGAGCCTTTGATGTCAGGTGCTACGATGGCAGTCACGATGAGCAGGAGTATGAAGAAGATATATAAGTAAGGCGCTCCAGACTCAAAGAGGTCTTCGTCGATGAGGAGTACGACGCCACCCAGTACCAGAGCTAAGGAGATCCATATCAGCTGCTGCATCGGTCGACCTCCCATCTCTAGGAGATGGCCTGGTGTGAAGTCGTACGTAGCTCCGCATATGGCGAGCCAACCACCCGCTACCATCAGGAGGTAGAGGATGATGAGTGGCCAGTCGAGGCGCATCAGGAGGTTGCTACGTCGTTGCTTGCTAAGGTATGGCATGCTGCTTGTTGATTCTTAGGTGTCGTGTGTGTAGAGGATCTTTTGTCGGCTGATCTGCTCTGCAATGGCTTGGGAGGCTCCCGATAGCTCGCCATTGCGTAGGTAATACTCCATCATGACGCGGCCGATGGGTACGCCGTAGGTGGCTCCGAAGCCACCGTTCTCAACATAGACGCTGATGGCCACTTTGGGGTCTTCGAGGGGTGCGAAGCCGATGAAGGCGGAGTGGTCTTTGCCAAAGCGGTTTTCGGCGGTGCCGGTCTTACCGCATACGTTGATTTCGCCTGGAGCGAAGTTTGCCCGACGGCATGTACCTGCTAGGACGGCGCCATGCATCCCCTGTGCGATCTCCTCCCAGTAACCTGGCGACACGATCGTATGGTGAGGCGTCCTATAAACGGAGTCTAGTGGGGTATGCTCGATCTTGCGGACGATATGGGGCTTGTAGTAGTAGCCTCTATTGGCAATGATGGCAGCGAGGTTGGCCATCTGTAGCGGAGTGAGGAGCACCTCGCCCTGACCGATGGAGAGAGAGATGATGGTGGAGGAGTTCCAGCGGCTATATACGCGGTCGTAGACGGAGCTATTGGGTATGAAGCCACGATTTTCGCCTGCTAGGTCTATGCCGAGCTTGTATCCGAAGCCAAAGTCTACCATATAGTCGCGCCACTTATTGAGCGCATCCTGCACGCTGGGGTAGTGTGTGCGGTCGTCTAGTAGGAAGTGTAGCCCCCAGCAGAAGTAAGCGTTGCAGGAGGTGGTCAAGGCACTACGCAGGTTGAGCGGAGAGGCGTGCCCGTGGCAGGCCGGTCGTCCACGCATACGAGGATAGCCCCGAGCGCAGGAGAGGAGCGTGGAGGTGGTGACGAGACGCTCCTGAAGCATTAAGGCACCCATGGCGGGCTTGAAGGTAGAGCCCGGGGGATAGGTACCCATGATGGCACGGTTGAAGAGTGGCTTGCCCTCCTGCAGCACGAGCTGCTGATGCGCCTTGCCTAGGCTCTTACCTTGTAGCAGTCGCACATCGTAAGTGGGTGATGAGACAAGACAGAGCACTTCGCCACTCTTAGGCTCAATCATGACGATGGCTCCACGTTTGCCCTGCATGAGTTTTTCGCCTAGGCTCTGCAGACCGATATCGATACTGAGGGTTAGGTCTTCGCCTGGGATTGCCTCGATGTCGTCGGCTCCGTCGTTGTAGCTTCCTTGGATCCTACCACGAGCATCTCGGAGCAGGAGGTTGACTCCGTTGTGCCCCCGCAAGGTCTTGTCGTAGGTGCGCTCCACACCACTCTTGCCGACGTACTGACCGAGCGCGAGGGTGCTGTCGGCTTTGAGTTCCTCGGGACTGGACTCGCCTAGGTAACCGAGTAGCAGAGCGGCATTGGGCTGGTCGGAGCGACGCACAGCTCGGGGACGGAGTGTGAAGCCTGGTAGACGGAAGAGCTGCTCCTGTATGAATCCCGCCTCCTCACTGGTGAGCTGTGACCAGAAGAGTTGCGGTGTAAAGGGTGAGTAACCAGGGTTGATGGAGCGGTCTCGCAGTGCCGCCATGCGCTCCTGTAGTTCTGTCTCGGAGGTGTGCAGGAGGTTGGCCAGTAGAGGCGTATCAAGGGTGTCGGCGAGCTCTTTGGTGGTGACGAGGAGGTCGTAGGCAGGCTCGTTGTAGACGAGTAGTGTCCCCTTGCGGTCATAGATGACGCCTCGATCGGGGAAGATGACTTCCTCGTAAAGGGCATTGCGCATGGCGCGCTCCTTGTACTCAGAGCTGACGAGCTGCAGGTAGCCGAGCCGTATGACGTATAGCACGACGATGCCTATGGCGATCAGCGGGAGGACAGCGATGCGTAGTCGATGACGTGGACGCTCCATAGTTGATCCGCTAGCTCTGATGTCGTGGTAGGTGCTCTAGGAAGAGCATCTGCAGGATCATCATGATGAGATAGGTCAGGAGCATACTGCTACCCATCCGCAGAGCGTAGTACTCCCAGTCGAATCCGCCTAGCGAGTCTAGCGTGAAGAGGACAAACTGATGGATCGCGACCATCTCTAGGATGACGAGCCAGATGCCCAAGCCATGTATGCGCATGGAGGGTGCGCGGTGTAGGTTGCTCTCGATGTCTACGACGGGAGCTAGGAGGTAGTTGCGCAGGAAGCCTACGAGTGTCAAGGCGGCCATGTGCAGTCCAGGGGTGCCACTGAGGAGGTCGACGGAGAGACCGACGAGAGCCCCAACGAGTGTGAGCCACTCTCTTGGAGTATCTACGCTAAAGAGTAGTAGCGCAAAGAGATAGACCGAGGGGGTCGCATAGCGAAAGAGCTGTATGTAGTTAAAGACCTCCACCTGTAGTAGTACTAGCAGCACGATGCCTAGGGTGGTCCATATCATTTGTAGTCTCATAGATCCTCTTTACGCTCTTGCTCTTCTAGATTGATCGCATCGCCACCCGTTATCACATAGACGTGGTGTAGCTGCCCGAAGTCTGTCGCTAGGAGTACTGGTAGCTCCTTACGATAGGTCAGGGGTGTGCCCTCGGCGCCTTCGCCCTCTAGCTTGCCGATCATCATGCCAGGGGGAAAGATGGCGGAGTAGCCACTAGTCACGATCGTATCACCGACGGCTAGATGCGCATGCTTGGGCAAGCCCCGCACGATGCTCTCCGTGGGGGAGAGCTTTTGTCGCCACGAGAGATCTCCTACATGCCCCTCGCGGAGGGTCATGCAGCTGAGGGTTAGGCTTTCGTTGATGAGCGGCACGACCGTAGCGTAGCGAGGCCCCACCTGAGCGACGATGCCTACGACACCGCTCTGTGAGACAACGCCCATATTAGGCTTGATGCCGTCACGAGCACCACGATCTATGGTCATCATATTGTTTGCCTTGAGATAGGTCAAACTGATGACCCGTGCCGTCACAAAGGTAAAGCTGGGATCCTCTCGAACGATCGTGTCTAAGGAGTCCAGTGGCGTCAGCACTTGCGGTACTACGGTGTCTGCGAGGAGGTACTCAAACTGCCTCTGTAGGGAGAGATAGCGTCCTTCGAGTGTCGCTAGCTGTGCCGTGAGCTGCTGGTTCTCCTGCTGTAGCGAGAGGTAGGAGCGCCAGCGGGCTCCCTCGGAGTGAATCCTCCCCACGACAGACGAACTGGCAGCCGCTCCCACGAATGAGTGGTAGAGACTGCCATGAAAGAGTAGGAGCAAGGCGACCGCCTCACACACCACTAGGAGCACCCAGTGCAGGTTAGCACGAAGGAGTTCGAGGAGACGACGCATTGTTGTCTTTTATTACTACTTATAGCACCACGTGACTACCCTTTAGTG